>JBFKTM010000240.1:0-5470 GCA_041636295.1 Oleiphilaceae bacterium | reverse complement strand
GGCTCCGGCCCGAGGTGACGAAGAGCAACGGCCACTCCACCAGGTGATGGAGTCAATTCTCAGCAAGGCCGGCTACTACCCCATTTACCCGGAACAACTCGACTCACTCTGCTGCGGACTGCCATTTCAGAGTAAAGGGCTCTTTGAGCAAGCGGAACAGAAGAGCATGGAGCTTGAACAACAACTGCTGACGGTATCACTTCAAGGCAGCATTCCCATTGTTTACGATACCAGCCCTTGCGCACTGCGGTCACAACAACAGATGTCCTCTAAACTCAAGCTCTATGATGCGGTTGATTTTGTGCATGACCGCCTGCTGGATCGCTTATCATTCACGCCAACCTCAGAGACCATTGCCGTACATGCGACCTGTAGCTCAACACGGTTGGGTAACAATGATAAATTAATCCAACTTGCCCAGCGATGCGTTAAAAATCTGGTAATTCCTGAGCAAGTTACCTGCTGTGGTTTTGCAGGTGACCGAGGCTTCACTCATCCAGAGCTTAACGCCTCAGCTCTTAAAACCCTCAAGCAGTCGATTCCCCACAATTGTCAGGAAGGTGTATCCACCAGCCGCTCCTGTGAAATCGGTTTGTCGCTGCACAGCGGAGTACACTACCACTCAATACTCTATTTGATAGATCGCTGTACCAATCCCCCATCGTTACCAAAGCTTGATGATTCAAACCACTGATGCAATTAAAAACACGACCAGTAGCGATGAAGGATGAAGTCAATCCAGCACTTACAGTATTTATGCACACCTGCTCACACTTTTTACCAAAGAGAGTCTGGTTTACGCCCTATTGCTGCTAAGATGAACCCTGGTCATTTAACAACCGTATTCCCTATTTCCTATTTTGTTGTTGGTTTGTGGTGAGTGCCTGAACAGAGCAGGTGTGAAAGCATGAAAAAACGTTATCTGAACGCCCCCATGATTGGCATAACTTTATTCGCAGGGCTAGCAACTTATTTCGCAAATGCCGTTGAACCATTGAGTGAGTCGGCTATGGGCGATGTATCTGCGGAGAGCGGTGATATTCTCAATGTGATGGGTGCAACGGCTTCGGGCCAGGACGTCAGCGATCAGGTTGAAGCGAGCGATGGACAACTAACAACAGCCGCTACCAGTGCACAGGCTACTGTCGCCTATATTGAAAATGACCAGTCGCTTGAACCACGAGCAGACACCTCACAGACACCAACAGATATCGATCACAAAGAGACCGTGTCGACCTTTAAAATCAGTGAGCGATCTGATGGACAGTTAGGTGCCTCTACGATCTCCTATGATGAAAAAGACCATAATATATCCGCGTCTTTTAATGAAGAAACGCTCACCATCAATCAAAGTGTGCAAGTGCAGCAAGTGCAAATACACCAGGTAAGACACGCCCCCTCTGCCCCAGTGCGAGGAGACTATTCCATTATGAATATTCAGGTTACCGGCTCAACCTCCATCACGAACCATTAGCACGAGACAAGCTGCCATGCTCTGCCGCCCTGACCATCAACGCCACTCGCGCAACGATAAAGAGCAATAGTCCAAACTGCATGCAGACAATAATACCCGCTAATAGGGTCAGCCTCGGCACCATGATCATCAGCAACAGTGCGACTAGGCTGGCAAGGTGCAGACGGAAAAACCATCGAGAGTGATTGATCTTCAGAATGGCTCTCATATGGGGGAGTGACTTGATCGCCTCGAAGTCACCATTACAGAACCGCTGCATATGCAGATAGGAGAGAAATGGCACTATTTTCTGCAGCATTCCCGCAATAACCGATAACACACTTCCATATACTAAAAACACACCGCCGATAAGCCAGATACGCGCCCCCCAAGCTTCAAAAAGATTCAGTGCAAGCAATAGCTGCGTGAGAATAAAGAGAAACAGGCAGATGGCCGCTGTCTTCCAAAACTGTACGGTAATGTCTTCTATTTTTCGTTTACGCTTTTCAAGCAGTCGTATAACTGCCACGGCATAGACACCATAACAGCATAATAGTACCGCCTTGGCGATCAGGAAAAGAATTTCTCCCGAAAAGAAAAAGGCCGCCACACTCACCAGTATGACCGCTCCAAATGTCATCAACGGCAGCCACTGCTGTAGCCTCAAAGCAAATGAAGGCGTCACATGGAACATTGGTATTACCTGAAAACTAACACCTACAATCAGTAGCCCGACCCAACCAGCCAATGCCCAGGTTAGATGAACATCAGTCCAGCGACGGTCAAATCCAAACCACTCAGGAAACCCGTTCATCACCAGTAGCAGTGTGCCGATGAGTACCGTAGTCAACAAAGAGATCAGTGACAACCTCATCGCACCAAGTGTGGGCGAATGTCGATGGCTACGTTGAATCGCCACCAACCCAGACAAGGCCAATATGGTAAACCCACTCAGGAGACTACATGCTGCCGCGGCATAGAGCCAGGCACCGCCCCCCAACATCGCAACCAGAAAAAGCACCGTTCCCGCGACCAGTAAGCTATGCACGGTAGCCGCTGAAGCCTTCCCTCCCGGTAACATTGTGCCACCAACAACCGACGTTACCTGAAACAGCGCACCCGCCATCACCATTGAAATCGTGCCAAGGGTCAGCAGATGCAACGTGTAGATAACCTCTTTAAGCCAGCGACTCTGCCATAAAAACACGTCTTCCTGCGCTAATGCCTGGACACCTAACAGCATTAAGCTCAAGCCAGCGGCCATTGCAAACATCGGCGCAGTTAAGAAAAACCGGAAAGGAATCGTCCAGTAAGGGATAAAATCAAAATTAAGTGCAGGGTCACGTTTCATAGGCGGTTAGCTAAAGCGATCACTCAGCAAGATGACGCTCAGCTATTTCACTGTCATCCTTGTGCCAAAAAAGAATTTGCACAACGCCATCATCCAGATACGTTGTTTTATGGTAAAAGCCCATCTCTGCAGCCGTCTGATAGAGCGGATAGGGCTCTTTTCTATGAACCATTTTTAACAGACTACCGTGAGGCATCTCAATCAGTGCTTCAACGGCCTGGCGGTAGGGTTCTGGCGGTGCCATTTCACTAACATCAAGTGTGATCACTCTCACCTCCCGCCCCTATTCGCCATAATAGGGCTTAGGATAGCGCCTCGTTTATCGTTTCCGTCATCGCTTGTTGCGGCAAGGTATCATCCAACATCGGGTAGAGTATCTGCTCCTCCTTCATATTATGCTGCTGCATAAATATCATCAGTGATTCACACTGGCCCAATGCCTCATCAGCCTCTTGATGCGCTATCGCTGCAGCAATTGACTTGAACATTTCGCGCATTTGAATATGCTCCCCCCGCATCACCATCGTGGGGCCTGCCTGCATGCCCGTCGCCGACTCAAAACCTGGGAAAAGGGTCTGCTCTTCCAGCGTAAAGTGCTGCTCAACCCGACGACAAAATTCACCCCATGACGCAGCTGCGGTTGTAAAATCTCCTTGACCAATAGCCTCTTCGGCATCGGCATAGATCTCATCACAACTGCGATGATCGTTAGTCATTAACTCTGATATTGAAGACATAACCATTCCGTCTCTTTGTTATTTTTCGACAATTCGAATAATTGACCAGCAGTATCGAAAACTAAGCAGAAAAGCTAAATGATATATATCAACTGACAAAAGAAAGGGATATTAAATAAATTTCATAGAAAAAACGGCCCTAAATCAGTGCATTTTTCACTTGTGGTCAGCACTAACTCACGCCACTCAGTTGTACGACTCATTACTCAGTGCTACTTATAGGGGTATTCCCTTATTTCACCTTCATAGGACGCAACCTAGAATAGCTCCATCGAATGCAATTCACTTCTTCCCTGTCATCTGAGAAGAGCCTTAGGCGCCAGCTGCAAAGCTTAGCGCCTTTTTTTATGCCTGCTTATTTTTTATGACCATGCCCCTGGATGCCGCTAACAATCTGCAATCACGTCTTTCAACGCAGCAGTCATTCTACAAAAATTGAAATAATGTGTTGTAAAAATAGGGCATAATACTCTTTTTTTGACATACCCAACGGCAACAAATGACTGGTTTACCCAAGGAATCAACGATGAAAATGGTATTTTCGGCCCTATTTTCCCTGCTGCTTACTGCATGTTCTTCCGTAAAGATTATCGATGCCAATCCTGACAATGTGGCTCTGTTACTCAAATCAGAGATGTCAGGTTTGAGCCCTTCACAAACCAATACTCAGGGGAATTGGCAGAGAACACTGGAATATATAAACCTCAAACTCAAGTATGGCCAAAAAGTATTTTATAGCACCACCTTAAAGAAGTTTGTGTATGCCAAGTCTTCAAATAGCTACACTCTTTTTGAGATGAATGAGATTGACATCGACAACTCGATAATCAAGCGTTTGGGGGGGGGCAACAAACGGGCTGACATCAAAAATAAGCTATTGATAGCGGCTAAAGACCCTGCAAGAGGGTTTGCTCACATAAGTGCATCAGGAAAGGAGTCGTCGAGACGGTTTATCATGGTGGATGTTGATGTAGCCAGTGACGCTATCAAGGTTAAAAATTCCTTCGCCCTGATGACAGATCCGGCAAACTCCAAGTAAGTACATATACCTATTGAACTTCGGAACTGTTTTTAAAGTTCAATAGGTACCTCCCCATTCACACCCAAAACTCCCGCTAACCTAATGAATTAAAAGGCGAGTTCAGCCTACACAAGTAAACTGACTTGCAATCTAGCAAAGCTAGCATAAGCTTGCTTAAATAACCGTTACGATTTCGGGCTTTTCATCATTCTGCAATGTTTGTAAGATTGACCCCCTATGGCTCCCTGGGGTAGATGATTACCGACAGAATCAATCGGTTATGGGATGTCAAATGGGTATCGTTCATTAACGACGTTACCAACAGGGTGATCCACACCTCAACTATAAACAAATTAAGTAAGTCAGGATCATAATAATGAAGAAAGTGAATAAAAAGCTTCTGGGAATTAGTGCTTCTTTAATGATGATGGGTGCAGCCTCACTATCTCAGGCAGAAACATTAAAAATCGGTCTTGCTGGCCCTGTAACTGGTCCTGTAGCTCAGTATGGTGACATGCAGATGATTGGCGCGCAGATGGCTATTGAAAAAATCAATGAAGCCGGTGGCGTTAATGGCATGCAATTGGAAGGTGTAATCTATGATGATGCATGCGACCCTAAGCAAGCCGTGCAAGTAGCCAACAAAATTGTAAACGACGGTATCCGTTACGTTGTAGGCCACCTGTGCTCAAGCTCAACACAACCCGCATCAGACATCTATGAAGATGAGGGCGTATTAATGGTGACTGCAGCCTCAACCAGCCCAGACATCACAACTCGTGGTTACCAGATGGTATTCCGTACTATCGGTCTTGATAGCCACCAGGGACCAACGGCGGGCAACTTCATTGCCGATAAGATCAAGCCAAGCAAAATGGCGATTATTCACGACAAACAGCAGTACGGTG
>JBFKTM010000239.1:0-5474 GCA_041636295.1 Oleiphilaceae bacterium | reverse complement strand
CTGTGAT
Organism: Oleiphilaceae bacterium; assembly: GCA_041636295.1. Lineage (GTDB taxonomy): Bacteria > Pseudomonadota > Gammaproteobacteria > Pseudomonadales > Oleiphilaceae > Alkalimarinus. The sequence continues at coordinate 5,467 of JBFKTM010000239.1, read as the reverse complement.
CAAGTCACAGGATGGCGACGGGGGGGTAATCGTATTTCAGGATAAGAGCTAGTTAATCAGGAGTGGTAGCTGGAACGATAGATCCATGCTTCCATTTCTGTGTCGATACTCTTGCTCATGAGTTTGTAGGCTCGTAACAGCACATCATAAGTGGCCATGATGAAATGGCTGCCGGTACTGTAGATTTCGTCTGATAATAGGCCTGGTCTATCGGTTTCGGTAAAGTGTTCTTTTAGCCGATTTAAAAATAGATCGATATAAAGCTGGTTTTTATTGTTGACCCTGGACTGTTGGATAATACGGTAGCTTTCCGTACTACTACCGACAATAGCACTCTGTGCCCGTGCATCTAACTGCTTAATATCGGTAATCAGATAGCGAATACGTGCCATGATTGGTGCTGAGTTCGTATTTTGAGCAGCACTGTGGGTGGCCAGCCCTCTGGCTTGTGCAGCACTTTCAATGAGTAGGGGAAGGTGGCGCATACAGTAATCAGATAATGCCTGGTGCTCATCATCCAGTTGGCTATGCCCCGCTCGCTCACAGACGCTGATATTGAGTTTGAGTATAATATCAATCAAATGGTTGTGGAGTAGAAAGTTCTGCATCATGGTGTCTTTTTGCCACTGACTGCGAATGGTAACCCATTCGCCATAGAGCTGATTCTGCTCTTGTTTGGTTAATAGCTCATGGGGTTGCTGATCCAGTGCCGCGAGCTGTTGGGTTATGGCTTTCTGAATGCTCCATAAGCGGTTCTCAAAAAAAATCTCACCCCCCAGTGAAGCAAGGCTGGCCGCTCGATGACGCTGTATCTCCAGCATCAAATCCAGCAATATTTTACTGGTGGCGATACCTTCAAGACGGCGTCGGTGTTGTTGATAGAGTAGCATGGCATCGAGTTTGTTATTGTCATTTTGGTGTGGGTTCGGCATATCACAATATCCATCGAGTAACGTTTTTAAGAACTAACTAGGCAATGACTATGCCAAAAGAGGTAGTTTTGATGATGAAGCCGGGTGGTCGATGGGGTAATCTGAGAGTGATATGTGGCTGACTGCAATATGAACTAACGTTAAGTTGATGATTTTCGTGTAGTTGAACTAAATTGTCAGTAACGGGTCGAACTATCGGATTGAGCTAACACAACGAAAAGGAGTGTGTATGGAGTTGCCGCCGAATCGTAGGAAAAAAGTTCTATTTTTGTGCACCGGAAACTCGTGTCGAAGTCAGATGGCAGAGGGCTGGTCACGTGCATTGATGAATGATCAAATCGAGGCCTATTCTGCCGGGATAGAAACACACGGTTTAAATGCCAGCGCTGTGGCTGTGATGGCCGAAGCTGGTGTGGATATCACCACTCACTATTCGAAAACGCTCACTGATTTACGGGGTGTCGATTTTGATGTGGTATTTACCGTTTGTGATAATGCCAACCAAACCTGCCCAACCTTCCCTGCTAGCACCCGAGTACTTCACACGCCCTTCGATGATCCACCTAAGTTGGCCGCCAATGCCGGCGATGAAACGGAAAAACTGGAGTGTTATCGCCGTGTACGAGATGAGATACGGCAGTTTGTGGAGTCTATGGGAACGCTGCTGTCAGCCTAGGCTAGTACATCACTCTATCAGGAATGGTTAGCCACTCATCAAGCAGTGCTTTGCCTTCAGCGGGTACTAGTACGGCCATGGCCATACTCCGTTGACCCACGGGTTTGGCAATTTCCTGATAGAGGTAGTCGTCATCAAAACCAACCATGCCGGCATCTTCACGATTGGCGGAAAACCAGACTCGGCTAATGCCCGCCCAATAGGCCGCGCTCAAACACATGGGGCAGGGTTCGCAGCTGGAGTAGAGGTCGTACCCTTTTAATTCCCAGGTGTTTAATTTTTCGCAGGCCTTGCGAATAGCAACAATTTCAGCGTGTGCTGTCGGGTCGTTGGTGGTGGTTACCGCGTTGCAGCCGGACGAGACTTCAACCCCGTCTTTCGCAATGATGGCACCAAAAGGGCCACCCAGGCCGTTTCTCATATTGTGTTGGGCCAGAGTTATAGTGTTGCGAATCAATGCAATATGTTGCTGTTCCATAGGCGTTCTTCTATCGTGTGTGCACTTTAAACTGATTTAACCATGGCCTTGTTGTTAGGTACAAGTTGCAAGTTGCAAGTTAGAAGCTACAAGCTACAAGGTACAAGGTACAAGGTACAAGGTACTAGGTACTAGGTACTAGGTACTAGGTACAAGTTACAAGGTGTTAGGTGCTTGGTATCAATTAGTCGGTGTCAACGGCAGGGCTTATCGGTCTCGGCAACTTGATTATTTGCCTGGGCGCTTCTATCATTCGCGGGCCTTTGATCGCGAGGTAAGTTCAGCCGATCGTCAGAGGTGGTTTATAAATTGATAGGCAGCCAAAGAGTGAGAGTCATGACTGATAAAGAAACCGAACGTCTTCACAGACCGATACGAAGTTTTGTCATTCGTAGTGGGCGAATGACCGAGGGGCAAAAAAGAGGATGGGATCAGTCCTGGGCCGACAAAGGCTGTGCTATTGACCGTGGCATGCTGAATTACGCCGAGCTATTTGGCCGGGAGGCCGAGGTGGTGTTAGAGATTGGTTTTGGCATGGGAGGCTCATTATTAGAAATGGCCGCTGCTCACCAGGATACTAACTTTATCGGGATTGAAGTCCATCGCCCGGGGGTAGGGGCGCTTCTGGCGGGCATGGAGGATATGCAGCTGGAAAATATTCGGGTTTTTTGTGATGACGCTAATGAGGTGCTGGCAAACTGTATTCCCGATGCGTCACTGAGCCGCCTGCAGCTATACTTCCCTGACCCATGGCACAAAAAACGTCACCACAAGCGCCGCTTGGTGCAGCCGGAATTTGCCCAGAAAATTCGTCAGAAATTAAAGGTTGGCGGTGTGTTTCATATGGCAACCGATTGGGAAAACTACGCGGAGCACATGATGGAGGTAATGTCGGTGGCTGAAGGCTATAAAAACCGGCAAGGCCAGGGTGAGTACGCGCCACGGCCAGACTACCGCCCCATTACCAAGTTCGAGAAGCGTGGAGAGCGGTTAGGGCATGGTGTCTGGGATCTGCTATTCGAACGGATCAGCTGAGCTTCATCACCAACACGCCGTTAGCCTTTAACGGCGCTTATCTGCCGTAGCTTATCCGTTAAAAACAGATAGCGCTTATATTGCTTGTGATCGCTTTTGATATGGCTAATGCGACTCAGGCACGTTTGACAGAGTTCGATGCTATCGCTACTGTTTGGCTCAGTTGGAATGAGTTTCATCAGTACCTGCACCAGATTGAGGTTGAGCGCTGGGTGTCGTGGTGAATGAACCAGAGCCTCTTGAAAGACCTCAATGGCCTGACGATGCTCGCCAGACTCAAAGAGCTGTATCCCTGTCTTGTTGAGTTCAGCCGCTTTGGTTCGGTCTTGCCAGGAGACCGGCTCATCCCGCAGTGCCTCAATCTTCTTGATAAGCTCTTCGTTGTTACTGTGCAGTGCAGATAACTGTTTCAAAACCAGCTCTGCGTCGTCGTCTTTATCAAGCGTAAACAGCGTTTGGGCATATTCCAGCGCCATCTCTGGGGGTAACTCTGAGGCGATGGTGAGGTAGAACTGCTGCGCTTCGCTCAATGCCATAAGTGCCTGCTCTTCTCGCTCGCAGGTTTGATGGATTCTGGCCTTGATCATCGAAGATTGAAAGCCGACCTGTTCCTTCTCATCTTCAAACCGATTCTGAGCATAGTGAATGGCATTTAGTGCCTCCTCTGAGCGGCTGTCTCGTAGCGGGGGGGCCAGGGTGGCGGAGGTTTCATGTAGGCAACGGGCAAAGTTCAGATAGTTGTTGGCATTCTGAAAAACCGACAGCTCGCCATGTTCGGTAGCATTTCTAAAGGCTTCTGCAGCGATCTCATAGTCTTGATTTTCCAGGCACAACTCGCCCAGTCGCACATGGCGTTGGATTGCGCGGGGAGAGTGCGAAACGGCTTCAAATAACGTGTCTTGGGCCGCTTTTTTCCGTTTAGTCAGCACATAGATGTCAGCCAGTAAGTCATAGGCGGGCAGACATAATGGATTCTGTTTAATAATTTCCTGCAAGTTACTTTCGGCGTCGGCGTACTGCTGCTCTTCGATTGCCACTTTGGCCAGCCCTATCTTGGCCCACAACAGGGGGCGGTTTTTCAGCACTTCTTGGTATACGACTTTGGCTTCTTCGAACTGCTTGGCTTGTAAGTAGAGTGATGCGATGGTTTTGTAGCACCAACTGGAATACTTGCTGCGTTTGCGAATCTTTTGTTCACAGAGGTAGATGGCGTCATCGATATGGTTGCAGTCCATGGCATATTTAATATCGTATAGCGCTTCAGAATCGATCAGTAAGTTATCGAGCCGTTGTCTTAGTGAGTCCCGGGTTATGGGTTTGCTGATATAGGCATCGGGCTGATGCTCAATGGCACCCAGTACCATATCTTTGGTCGTATCGGCGGACATCATGATAAAGAGAGATGACTGCTTCAGGAACTTGCGATGACGTAACTCTTCGAGAACCTGTTGGCCGTTTTTAGCCCCCAGGTTGTAATCGCAGATAACGACATCAAAAATCCCATTCTGGCATTTTTCAACGGCTTCGATACCGTCTGCCGCTAAATCAATGAACCAGGCTCCATAGGATTTCAGGTATTCGTCCATAATCATGCGTAGCTTGATATTACTGTCAATAATCAAGAATCGGGTTTGATTATATTCCCTGAAATACATGAAGGTCGTCGTCCTTATCCAATAATAGTGAAACGATGAGAGATAACCCCCACTTGGTCTGCTTTCACTATAGCCTGTTTTCCGGGGGACGAAAATAGTTAAGCGGCTTGCTCATCATTAAAGCAACGGTTAGTCGAGAAAGCGATCTAACAGCTGGTTGAGGAAGAGGTGACCTTTTTCGGTGGCTTGCAATCGGTTGGGGGTGATCAGTCCATCGGCTCTGGCCTGGGATAATGCCGGTTCTAACGTATCCAGTGATAGACCGGTACGTTGCGGGTAGAGCCATGAATCAACGCCGTCGTTGAGTCGTAAGACATTCATCAGAAACTCCAGTGGTAGCTCTTCCGCTGATAGTCGGTTGCTGGCGGCATTAAAATGGCCAATCCGATTGAGGTAGGCCTCTGGCTGTCGGGTCTTCTGATAGCGGGTGATTGAAAGCGGCGAGTTATCGAGCTGGGTGATCTTGCCATGGGCTCCAGCCCCAATACCCAGATAGTCGCCAAACTGCCAGTAATTCAGGTTGTGCTGTGCGCGGCGGCCATCGCGAGCGTAAGCCGACACTTCATACTGTGCCAACGAGTGCCGTTTCAGTAGCGTCTGTCCAGACTCCTGTATCTGCCACAGGGTATCATCTTCCGGCAGCGTGGGGGGCCGGCTGTAAAACTCGGTTTTTGGTTCGATCGTCAGCTGG
>JBFKTM010000238.1:0-5475 GCA_041636295.1 Oleiphilaceae bacterium | reverse complement strand
AATCACATGGTTCCCTTACCCGAACATAGTGCCCCTAAGGTCAGCGGCATTGGTCGCACTCGTTGGTGGCAACGTTTTGCTAACCTGCTGGTAAAAGACCGCTACTGTGGTGTCAAACCGGCCAAGGCCGCTTCCAAACAGTGGCAGTTTACTGCAACGGTGACAGTTTGCGGTGTATCACTACTAATACTAATGCAGTTGATTTGGAAAGATTATAGTCATGCGAGTCAGTTTGCAGGTAACCTCAGTGATGAGTTAATGCGGGTACAGCATAACCGAACATCGGTCGATGAGTTAGATCGCTATGATGCCCCCCTACAATCGCTTGCCCAAATAGCCGCCATCCGTGACACGATTCAGCGCGAGGATAATAGCGTAACCACTCTAACGAGCAAGGTGGCGGTTAATGGAGATCGTGCGTTGGAAACGGTTTCACACAATATACTGCTAACAGAGTTTGGCCAGCAGTTGGACCAACAGTTACTCCACCATTTACAGCTCTCCAGTGACTTTGAAACACTCTATGCGGTGTTAAAAGCCTACCTTCATTTTCACCAGCAAAGAGAAGGACGAACCGACTATTTGATGTGGTGGTTTGGTCGACAGTGGCAGCAAGACTATGGTGATGACAAGGAGCGTAGACAGCAGTTGGCAAACTATCTATCAGCCTATCTGGAACAGGCGCAAGTGATTCACTCCTTTAATGAGGAACAGGTCAATATCGCACGATCCAAAATGCTGTCCACTCCGCTCGCCAAGCGTATGTATATCGAGATTAAACAACTTGCCAACAGTAAGCACACTTTAGCCAGTGACTTCAAAGAAGTTATTGGCTACCGCCAGGCCGGGATTTTTAATGAGCCCCAGAGTGCCATTCATCCACTGTTTACTGACGATGGGTACCGGGCACTGTTTTTGCCTAAGCTAGCGTGGATTCTGGAAAGGGCATCTTCTGACCAGTGGGTGCTGGGAACGGTGTCAGGTCAGGGAGAGGTTGATATCAGCGCTCTAGAGCAAGAGATATATTCTTTATACGTCAGTGACTATCTGGATGCCTGGGATGGATTCTTGAATCAGTTGTCCATTGTAAGCAGTTCGTCGTTTGAAGACTTAGCGGGTATTTTAAGCGCGGCAGCGGGAAGTGACGGTGCAATTCGCCGGGTAACGCAATACGTTTACGATAACACCGCAGGGTATGCCGCTACACAGGGGAATATCAGTGGATTGGTGGTTGATGTCGCTGATGTTGCACCAGCTAAGGTCGCGGGTATAGTACAGCGATCCCAGCAGGGGATTCAACAAGGGGTAGATGGTTCCAAGCAACTTCTATCAGCAGCTGGACTCACCGCAGGTCACCCTATGCGTAGGGTTGCAGAGCATTTTGAGCGCTTGAATTCCGTTATTAGAAATAGCGAGGGTAAATCGCCAGCGATGGATGAAATTGATGCCCAGTTATTTCAGCTTGGAAGCTATGTATCGGAGTTTGATCTCACCACGAATGACAATAGTGGGCGAACGTCTGTTTTCGAGGCCACGGTGAAGCGAGTCAGTGGTGCGCAGAAAGATCCTGTCTCACAGCTTAAGAAAACATCCAAGATGATGCCTCACCCGCTCAATCGTTGGGGCGAATCCCTTTCGGCGCAAACCTGGAGCCAGATGCTGAACACTACGCGACAGCATATTGAACGAGCCTATAGCCGTGACTTTTATCCCAACTATGCCACTCATCTTAAAACCAAATATCCACTCCACTTGGCCGCTGTTGAAGAGGTAGAGATCGATTACTTTGCGGAGTACTTCAAGCCGGAGGGGGAAGAGCAGCATTTCTTTAATAGCTATATCAAACCTTTTGTGAGAGTTGGCAGCAATAGATGGAGTGAACGGAAGAGGGATGGTCAGACCCTTGGGCTGACGCGTGCTTATCTCACGCAGCTGCAACGAGCTGACAAGGTCCGGGAGATTCTATTTAACAGTCGCAATGAGATTTTTGCCGAGTTGCAGTTACAGCCGATTTATCTGGATGCCAATGTCAGTCGCTTTGATCTGGATTTGATGGGAGAGAGGATCAGCTATCGACATGGTCCAGCTAAAATTACCAAAGTGACGTGGCCGGCGAACATAAATGATGCCCACATTGCGATGCGTTTTGAGGCCTATAACGGCCAGTTGGTAACCCATGATATTACAGGGCAATGGGCACTGTTTCGACTGATTGATGCCTATGGAAAAGAGTCAATGCCGGGTGGGCTACGTTATCGAATGAGTTTTGAAATAGATGGGCAACGAGCAGTCTATGAGGCATCTGGAAGAAGTTTATCCCCTGAGTTACTTGGATTACTTGGTCAGTATCGGTTGCCTGAGAAACCGATGGGCTGAAAAACGACGGACTGATAATCCGACCGGCCAATAGCCACGAAGGTCGTCGAGTATAAATAACAATAGTGAACAAGACAGGCTAATGATTACCAGAAAAAAAAGTAAGCAGCCACTAATTTGGTGTAGCAGTGACTACAGCCACCCCGGCCATCAACGGGCGGCAAATGAAGATGCGGTGTTTGGTGATGCACGTTTTGGCATTTGGTGTGTGGCTGATGGTATGGGAGGGCATCAAGGGGGGCGGCAAGCCAGTCAGTTATTTGTTAACACCATAGCCTCTATGGTTAATCGTGGTTCACTCCATTCCAGAGTTCAAACCGTTGAAAATCGTATTTTTGAGCTTAACCACCGGCTTTTTCAACAAGGCGAACGAGGGGCGACTGTTGCTCCAGATGGTAGACGACAGACGATCGGCTGCACATTTGTTGTGTTGCTGAGTGACGGATTACACTGCACCTGCCTATGGGCTGGTGATAGTCGGCTCTACCTGCTGCGGAGGGGCAACCTCTATCAGATAACGGAAGACCACAGTGTAGTCAGTGATTTGGTGAGTCGAGGTATGATTACCGCCGATCAAGCCGAGACTCACCCGCAAAGACACGTTGTCACGCGAGCGTTAGGCGCTGCCGAGAGCATACAGATAGCAAAAAAAACATTTGTGGCGGAACAAGAGGACTGTTACTTGCTGTGCAGTGACGGTTTGTACAATGAGCTGGATACCACTGACATCGCGTTGGCATTAGGGATCAATAATAGTCGTCAAAGCTGTCGGCAATTGATGGATAAGGCTCTCTCTCGCGAGGCTGCAGACAACCTCTCTGCCTGTGTGGTCAATGGGAATGTCTGTAATTCGTGGTAGCGGGCGGATTGAGTGGGCTGGTCACTGCCAGTAAGGCGGTAATGATGTACAAAGGATTGTACAAGGGTAAAAAATGCAGGAATCAACTCAGCAACGAAACAACAATAACGACATGGCAGAACGCCTGATTGAACCGGTGATACTGTCCTCTTCCAACGCAAATAGGTCAACAGCCCACTGTTTGTCTGATATTACCGGCTCCCTTGATGCTCAAGGTGCAGGGCAGACAAAGCTGGTCGTGGCAGGTAAGGATTCCGTATATCCCTCAGCAACTATCGGCTCCATTTTAAATGGTCGGTTTGTTCTGCAAACGCTACTGGGTGAGGGCGGAATGGGCAAGGTCTATAAAGCGGTCGATCTACGGCGGGAAGAGGTGCATGATCCCAATCCTTTCGTCGCCATTAAGCTGCTAAACGAACAAATAAGGGGCATTACCGGTGCGGCAATGGCGTTGCAGCGCGAAGCCGTGGTGACACAAACACTGAACCATCAAGGCATAGCCACCGTTTATGACTTCAATAAAGATCAAGCGGATGCCTATATTGTCATGGAGCTGGTTGAGGGGTATACGCTGGATCGATTTATATTCGAAGAGCATCCCGATGGGCTACCCAGAAGCCAATCATATAAACTTATCAATAGCTTGATACAGACCGTTGTACATGCCCATAAGAGTGGTGTGGTTCATGCGGATATAAAGCCATCAAACATTAAGGTGTTGCCGAACGGTAGCGCCAAAATTATGGATTTTGGCTTGGCGCGTGTAATGAGTCTGATGAATGTTAACCCTAGTGGTAACGAAGAGGGCATAGGCCAGCCGTGGTCTTATGCCACACTGGGTAGTGCGATAACGCCATCTTATGCCACCCGTGCACGAATAAAGGGGCGGCAACCGGTCAAAGTTGATGATGTCTATGCATTAGGGTGTGTCATTTATCTGATTCTCACTGGCCACCACCCCTATCAGCGTCTGCCTTCAGAAAAAGCGTTGCAGATGGACAGCAATCCCCCCCGCCCCAAAGGGCTTACGAATCGTCAGTGGCAGGTGTTGCAACGGGCCATTGATCCGGGAATCGATAAAGAGAGTGAAGCGCTGGCCCTTTTGTCCACCCGCTTTTCGCCCAAACAACGCTTAGCTAGTAAAGTTAAAGGACGCCTATATGGTTGTCTCATGCTGTTATTGATAGCGGTGGCAGCGCTGGTTGGTCATCACTATCAAGAAGATCTGGCCTTAATACAGATTCGTCATGCAGATGATGCCAGCAGAAGACAATTACTGGATGCGTTTTTAGCGGATCGATTCCATGAAAAATACCAGGCACTTGAACGAGTGTACCTGCCTTATCTAATTCGCCAGTGGCAATCCCATGAGAAGAGCGGCATGTTGATCCCCACCACCACGTTTCGGGAGAGGGTAAAGGCGGCATCGTTATTGAGAGATGACTTGGTTTTGGCCGAGCAGTTGGCGCCAGCTCTGACAACTAACGATCAGTTTGTACAGCAGCGTATTAATCTGGAAATACGTCGTTCAGCGTTTGTACTGGACCGACTAACCGATTACGAACGCCTGCTGAATTCGTATATTCCACGGCAAAACGGTGTGTCTGAGGGAGAGCTGCTGACGCTGTACAATCATTACCAGCTTCTAGCGGCGGTTGGTGGGCCTGCTGATGTTATCCAGCTTGACCCTCGTCTTCAGCTTCTATTTCAACGTGAAATCAATCGCTCCTGGCAACTTGGTCGCTATTTACCGTTGGTGGAAAAGCTGCAACTTGCCAAGCGCCTGTTCCCTGACAACGAAGACTATTCCCGGGTCATGGCATCGTTAGACCAGAGAATCTCATCGGGCACCCCTCTGGCTGAGAGTCGGGAGCAGGCTTTGGTGCTGATCGGTACGGTGAGTCCGGGCCATGAGCTGTTCACCTTAAACAACCAGGCTCTCACCACAGAAGTAATCAAGTCACTGGTCACAGCCTCATCCAATAATCTGGATCTGTATCCTCATTTTAGAGATCAATGGGTCAACACAGAGCGGCAATATTTAGAGCAGGGTGGTGATCGGGGTGAATGGAGCCGATTAGTGCGTCAAGCAAAACTCCAGTATGGACGTGACCTGGTGAGCTGGGGACGCGCAACGGATGCCTATGTAATGCTGGATGAGATGGTATCCACAACCTATTGAATTTCACGGAACCCGCTTTCGCTAGGATGACGAAAGCTGGATTAACCAAAGTACCCTT
>JBFKTM010000237.1:0-5494 GCA_041636295.1 Oleiphilaceae bacterium | reverse complement strand
TGCATAATTAAGGTATTACGTAGGATAAAGGGTCAGACCCACTGGGTCTGACCCTTAAACTTCCAACAACCAACTACTTGGTTGCTACAAAGGTCGCTCGTAGAGGACTGGGGTATCCTTCAACCGTTTTTAGCGGATCTTGTGGATCAAGAAAACTGTCTAATGATTGGTACTGCATCCAGTCGGTACTGCGTTGCTCTTCCATGGTGGTTCTATTTAAGTCCACTAGTTTAATATCACTGAATCCTGCCCGTCTCAGCCATAACTTGAGCGTGTCACAGCTAGGAATAAACCAGACATTTCGCATCATCGCATAGCGGTCTTCTGGCATCAGCGACTCTCCCTCTTCACCTTCGATAACTAGAGTTTCCAGTACCAGCTCTCCCCCTTTTCGCAGGGTTCCCTTCAGCTCAATCAGGTGATCTATCGGAGAACGGCGATGGTACAATACGCCCATTGAGAAGGTTGTATCAAAAGCTTCAAGATTGGCGGCTACCTCTTCCATACGAACCGGTAGCAGGTGAATCGGGGCTTCGGGTCCGCAATATTTTTTTACGGCTTCAAATTGAGTCAAGAACAGGTAGCTGGGGTCAACACCTATTACCCTCGCGGCACCTTCACCCATCATACGCCAGCAGTGATACCCAGAACCGCAACCGACATCCCGCACGACTCTGTTTTTGAGCGACGAGATATGCGGTATGACCCGTTGCCATTTCCAATCAGAATGCCACTCGGTATCGATATAGGTATCGAATAGCTGAAAGGGGCCTTTTCGCCATGGGCTCAGTGCTCGTAGACTCTGCTTTAGTTGCTCCGATTCGATATTATCGAGAGGTGCATGTCTGCTTACTGTAATCGCTGAGCTATTCAGTTTAATGTCATCAGCGACAATGGTGGGGAGTTGCTCCAATGCTGCAAGCCATCGTTTCAGGTCACCGTGAGGATTTTCATGCAGGCGCTGCTCTAAAAGCGGTATTAAATCATCGAGCCAACGATTAAGTGCGCCTGCTTTCATGTATTGAAAAAGGTCTTGGTATAGTTTGTAAAAGTCCACAGAGATATACCGAATTAGCAGTTAAAGTGAGTTATTTGATAGCCAATAATGATACGAAATTAAAGCATTGATACCAGAGTTGTACCTGTGAGAAACCGGAATCAAGCAGGCGCTGTTTATGAAGCTCTATAGTATCGGGCACCAGAACCTGTTCCAAGGCGGATCGTTTCTGGCTGATTTCCAACTCGCTATAGCCATTGGCACGTTTAAAGTCATAGTGAAGTGATTCAAGTGTTGACTGTTCTGACTGTGGCAAGAAGTGGACCTTTTCAGAAAGAATCAATACACCACCATCGTGAAGTCCATCGGCAATCTTTTTCAGCATCGGCTGCCGATCTTCTGGCTGTAAGAATTGCAGCGTAAAGTTCAGGGTAACCACCGATGCATTGTTGATGTTGGTTTGGCGTATATCTTCACAACGGAGTTCTACCGGTGTTGAGCTATTGTCCAGCTCGATATAGTGCTCGCACCGTTTGATCATGGCTTCCGAGTTATCAATGGCTATCAGGTTACATTCCGAGCCTTCCAGCCCGTGGCGCATGGCCAGTGTTGAAGCACCAAGAGAACAGCCTAAGTCATAGCAGCGGGTACCTCGTTGTGCATAACGTTCAGTAATGAGGCCGATCATTGGAATGATCGTGGTGTATCCAGGTACGGATCGCTGGATCATATCCGGGAACACTCTGGCAACGGCGTCATCAAAGGCGAAATCGGTGACTCGGTCTAACGGAGTGGCATAAATATTATCGGGTTTTTGATCGACCATGTTGTTACCAGACTATGATTTAATTCCAATACGAGTTTGTTGCTTTGCAGGCAATGCCAGAAAAAACGGGATTTTAACCTACCGTGCGGTTTTTCCCAATCGGGGATGGGGTATTGAATAATTTAATTCGAGGTCTCTCCATCCCGCTTAAATCAGATGCTAAGCCAGCAATGTTCAATGCGATGTAGTGGGGCAGCGTACACCACGGTTTTTATAATCAACCACCAACCCCTGCATCTGGCTGTCGGTGTCGGATTTGATGAATAGATAGCCGTTGATGCACTGGGCGGTTTGGTTTGAAGGTTTTCTTGAAATCAAATGCTCTTCACCGGGTTTTATGAGAATAGCTTGATAGCTGCTAATGGAAAAGTCATCTTTTGCAGCGTTATGCTGAATTTTACCGGTAAACTCCAGTATGGCGATAGTACCAATGACTGCAATTAACACGGCAATAATCAAGCTGTTCTTGCTCACTCTGTCATCATTGGCGGCATGGCTGTTATCGGACATAAAAATTCCTGTAATCTATCGTTGGTAGCGGTTTAATTGGATTAAAAGAGTTTCAATGGAGCTTCATCGAGCGCTGCAAGCTGCTCACGAAGTTCCAGTATGTGCTCAGCCCAGTATCGTTCGGTATTGAACCAGGGGAAATGGTGTGGAAAGGCTGGGTCATTCCAGCGTCGGGCAAGCCAGGCGCTATAGTTCATTATTCGTAAAGTACGCAATGGCTCGATCAGACTCAGTTGCGAGGGATCAAAATCATAAAACTCATTATACCCTTCAACAATCTCTGAGAGTTGGGCGGTTCGCTGATGCCGGTCCCCCGACAGTAGCAGCCATATATCCTGTATGGCCGGGCCATTACGGCAGTCATCAAAGTCTACGAAATGGGGTAAATCGTTTCGCCAGAGCATGTTCCCGCCATGGCAATCACCATGAATACGAAACGTTTTCAGATCGGCATACCGGTTCCAGACCTCATTGACTCTATGAAGCAGATCTTGGGTTAAGGTCTCATAAGCAATGGTTAACTCTTTCGGGATAAAATTGTTCTCCAGCAGGTACTGGCGACTAGCAACACCCCACTCTTCGACGGAGATGGTCGGCCTGTGTTCAAAGCGAGCCGTTGAGCCGATTGCGTGCATTCTGCCGACATAACGACCAATGAGAAAAAGGCTATCCAAGTTGTCCAGTTCCGGCGCATGGCCACCTTGTCGCTTAAATAGGGCAAAGTGAAATCCGGCGAATTGGTGAAGGGTTGTGCCATCACTATTTTTTATGGGCGGCACAACGGGTAGTTCATGATCAAACAGCTCCCAAGAGTATTGATGCTCTTCAATAATAGCCTGTTCGCTCCAGCGGTGGGGGCGGTAGAACTTGGCAATAAGGGGAACATCCTCTTCCACGCCCACCTGATAGACTCTGTTTTCATAACTATTAAGGGGGAAGATTCGAGCATCACTTATGATGCCTAAGCTTTCTACGGCATCAATGACGGTTTCTGGTTTCAGATCATTGTAAGGATGAGACTGATCTAAATGTATGCCCATTAATATGCCTGCTAGGTCGGTGAATGCTGCCTGAATTATTGCGCATCATACCATATCAGAGCCTGATTCAGTGTAGTGCCCTAATATGATTTTCTAGCGAGACGGAGTGTGATTGGCCAGCAAATTTCCTTAATTGCTTTAGGTAGTCCCCACAGCTTTTGTGCTTGATATTCCAGCGTGGCTACCGCATCGTTGCCTTCGGCCTGAATGAGTCGCTGAATTGCAGACCAACTCTTCACATACTCCATTAGTTGGCTAAAGTTCCAGAAGTCCGTTTGTTTGAATAGGGGGGCGGGTAAGGGCTCTAATAGGCGTGGAAATGATTGATATAACTGGCTGATGGGTTGTTTTTCAGCAGGCCAGTAGTTATTTAATACCTGCTGGTTGAAGTGTGAGAGTAGGGCATCAATCTCTTCATTGACCGAGATTGAGTCGTACCCCCAAATAGCGACATACCCTCCCGGGACTAATACGCGATGGGCTTCCTGTTCGAATGCCTGTTGATCAAACCAGTGCCAGGCTTGTGCGACGGTAATAAGATCAATTGACTGGTCACGCAGCGGCATTTTCTCAGCGAGCGCTGACAAGAACATAACCTGATTGAGTGCTTGAGGCTGAACCACCTGATGGAAACAGAGGTCACTTGCAATGACGTTTTCAAAGTAGGGGGTTAGTTGTTGAGCGGTTGTTGCGCTGCCGGTCGCGCAATCATAGGCCACTCTATTGGCTTGAGGTAGTTGACCAAGAAACTCAAAAAGCGCTTTGGGATACTGAGGGCGTTGAGCCGGAGAAATCGGTTGGGTGGGTAACGTTTCGCCGTTCTGAACCACGGGATTCCCTATCTATATATCAGATTTTATTGACTAATTAGGTAGTCATTTACCCTTTCATTATCGGGGATTGTGCTAACAATCCCTTTCTTTGGTTTCTGATTGTAGTATAGTCGGTTCGCAACAACTTTTAGGTTTTTTAAAAAATAATAGTCTAATGAATCAACAGGGAGTTCTACTATGAAACAAGTTGTTTGTGTTTTGCTATGTGTTTTTATTGCGGCCTGCGCCTCTTCATCACGACGAAATATTCAGATGAATTATGATGAAAGCGCACCATTTGATTCCTATCAGACGTTTACTATTGAGGCTGTTCAGCAGGAGCAACAGTTTGCGGGCTTGAATAGTCTTATCGATCAGGCAATTATCAGTGTGCTGGCTGATAAAGGGTTGAGCTACTCCATGACCGGTGAGAGTGACTTGGTTATCAGGTATGCTACGCGAATTGATCGTAGTCAGCAGATGAAGCTTGAGCAGATCTCCACGGGTAAAGGCGTGGTTACACGCAGTCAGATGGAGCCTGTGAATGAGGGGTCACTACTGGTCAATATCATTGATCGTAAAGCTGACAGAATTGTCTGGAAAGCATCCTCTATCAGTGATATTACGGGCGTTAAACTGGAAAATGTAACCCAGATCCAAGTCGATGATGCGATGACTGAGATCTTCGAAGGCTACCCAACCTCACTGTTTTAAGCCAAGTCGTATAGACTAAAAACTGACACGACAAAGCAGCGTTGGCAGAGAATTATAAGCGTTACGCTGCTTTTTACGGTTTGATACCCTGAATCCGGAACCAGTTTTCGTCTAACTCCCAACGAACATGACTAAAGTCGGAATTTAACAGCACAATATCTTTAGCGCGTGCCTGTAGTCTGGCCATCTCTTTCTGGGCGTGTTGCACTACTTGGCTATTGTCTGGCGTATCTTTTAATTCTGGAAACAAAATTCTCAATGCGATGGAGGCGGGCACGTCAGCAGAACGTAACGATCCCATGATGGCAGTGTTGCCATCTTTTCGAAGAATGCGAAAAGGGTATGGGTATGAACTCAGTTCAGCGTCTTCCAACACTTTGTTATTGATAAAAATAATCGACATGTTGCTGTAAATGATCCAGGCAACGAAAAAGGTTGCGATTAGCATTACAATGGCAAACTGCTTTTTATCTGACATTAACGCTCCGTTGTTTGTTCAGGCCCGAATTCAATTTTCAGTAGAGGGGGCTATTCTAGCGTTCATCAACTTTGGTTGTCTATGTGATCGTGAACTTTGTCAAAACGAAGGCCATCT
>JBFKTM010000236.1:0-5506 GCA_041636295.1 Oleiphilaceae bacterium | reverse complement strand
GAGGCTTCAACATGTCCCGTCAGGGACATCTTGATAATAGCCCAGGACTTTTAGTCCTGGGGGCTCGTGCAAAAGAATAAAAGGCGTCCCGCAGGGACGCGCGAATGGGCCGAGTGACGGCTTCGCGCGTCCCTTACGGGACGCCCATCATGTTTTGATTGTTCCCTGAGACACCCAGGACTAAAAGTCCTGGGCTAGTCTCGGTTGTCCCTGCGGGACAATCATGCGCGTAGCACCTACGGCTCCACCCCACCTCTCACCTTTCACCTTTCACCTCTCACCTGTCACCTCTCAGCTCTCAGCTCTCAGCTCTCAGCTCTCACCTATAATCTCCCCGCCTGTCGTCAAACGGCCAATATGCTAAGCTAACTATAACGTCAATACTGCACCGAGGCACGATGATGCACAACGAATTCTGGCAAGATCGATGGAACCGTGACGAGATAGGTTTTCATCAGCAAAGCGTAAACCAATATTTGGCAGACCACTGGTCAGCCTTTAGCAAAAACCAGAGTGAAAGCGTCTTTATTCCTCTGTGTGGCAAGTCGAAAGATATCTTATGGATCAATCAAAAAGGTCATCCGGTACTCGGCGTCGAACTCAGCCCGATAGCCTGTAAAGACTTCTTTGAAGAGGCAGAGCTGACCGCTCAGGTGCACCAATCCTCCCCTTTTAGTCACTATGTTCACAATGACATTGAAATATTGTGTGGTGACTTTTTTGCGTTAACACCCACACAGTTGTCGCAGATTAAAATCGTCTATGATCGGGCGGCATTAATTGCTCTACCCACAGACATGCGAACTAAGTATGCAGACCATCTCACTCACCTTTTAAAGCCCGGCGTTCAGGTGCTACTTGTCTGCATGGAATACCCCCAGGAGGAGATGCAAGGCCCCCCTTTTTCAGTAGAAGAAGACGAAGTTAACCAGTTGTTTGGATCGTACTTTGATATCAAAAAAATACATAGCGATGAGCTGGGCAGAGACAACCCTTTTTCAAAGCGAAAAGGATTAAGCAATGCCAGAGAAGTCATTTATAAGTTGCAGAAACGCTAGTGCAATATCAGCACAATCAGGAACTAAACAAAGCCATTTCTGTCCAACATTGAAAACATGAACTAATCTGATAATAAGAAGATTTCATTTTATTAATTAGCTAACTTTATTCATGCAAGGCAAATTCACCTGCCTGAAATTAAATGGAGTAATGCCTTGAGAGCGGTGAGTTGCCAAGGTGTTCGAAGTAGCAGTTTATTCTGTATAGAGGAAAGCATCGTGTAAATTTGGAACCATACCAGGGGGCTGTATGAGCATTTTCAATCACTTCCAATCGCGTTATGAAGCAACGCAACAAGAGGAGTATACGCTCGAAGAGTACTTAAAGATCTGCAAGGATGACCCATCGGCCTATGCGACTGCAGCAGAGCGTATGCTGCTGGCGATAGGCGAGCCAGAATTAATAGACACATCTAAAGATCCTCGGCTCAGCCGTATCTTTTCCAATAAAGTAATCAAACGTTATCAAGAGTTCGACGACTTCTTTGGTATGGAAGAGTGTGTCGAGCAGATGGTCTCGTTTTTCAAACATGCGGCTCAAGGCCTGGAAGAGAAGAAACAAATTCTCTATCTACTAGGTCCGGTTGGGGGTGGTAAATCATCTCTGGCTGAAAAGCTAAAGCACCTGATGCAGAACATCCCTTTTTACGCAATCAAAGGCTCTCCTGTACAGGAGTCCCCCCTGGCATTGTTCGATGCCGATGAAGATGGAGCGATTTTAGAAGATGAATACGGAATCCCCCGCCGTTATCTTCACTCTATTATGTCGCCCTGGGCCGTTAAACGTCTGCATGAGTTCAACGGAGATATCAGCCAGTTTCGCGTTGTAAAACTCTGGCCTTCTATATTGGATCAAGTCGCTATTTCCAAAACAGAACCCGGTGATGAGAATAACCAGGATATCTCCTCCCTGGTGGGTAAAGTAAACATCAGAATGCTGGAAGAGTACCCCCAGGATGATCCTGATGCCTATAGTTTTAGTGGTGGTCTCTGTCGAGCAAATCAGGGGTTGATGGAGTTCGTGGAGATGTTCAAAGCCCCCATCAAGGTACTTCACCCACTACTAACGGCCACTCAGGAGGGTAATTACAATACCACTGAGGGCATGAGTTCCGTTCCTTTTGAAGGCATCATTCTGGCACACTCCAATGAGTCTGAGTGGCAGACCTTTAGAAACAACAAAAACAATGAAGCATTTCTGGATCGTATATACATTGTTAAGGTTCCCTATTGCTTACGGGTAACCGAAGAGATCAAAATCTACAACAAATTGCTCAAGAACAGTTCACTCTCCAATGCTCACTGTGCACCGGATACGTTAAACATGTTGGGCCAGTTCTCCGTGCTGTCACGCCTCAATGAGCCTGAAAACTCCAGCGTTTTCTCTAAAATGAAGGTCTATGACGGTCAGAACATTAAAGACACGGACCCCAAGGCCAAATCTATTCAGGAGTATAAGGATGCTGCTGGCGTCAATGAGGGCATGGAGGGGCTATCAACCCGTTTTGCTTTTAAGATACTCTCTAAAGTCTTTAACTTTGATACCACAGAGGTTGCCGCCAATCCGGTTCACTTGCTCTACGTACTCGAGAAACAAATTGAGCAGGAGCAGTTTCCAACCGAAGTGGCCGAACGTTACCTCCGCTATATTAAAGAGTACCTGGCCCCTCACTATGTTGAGTTTATCGGTAAAGAGATTCAGACCGCTTATCTCGAATCCTACTCCGAGTATGGTCAGAATATCTTCGACCGTTATGTTACCTATGCAGACTTCTGGATTCAGGATCAAGAGTATCGAGACCCGGAAACCGGTGAGATCCTAAACCGCTCAGCGATTAACGAAGAGTTGGAAAAAATTGAGAAACCGGCGGGCATTAGCAACCCTAAAGATTTTAGAAACGAGATCGTCAACTTTGTGCTCCGTGCCAGAGCCAACAATTCGGGTAATAACCCCTCCTGGCTGAGCTACGAAAAATTAAGAACCGTGATCGAGAAGAAGATGTTCTCCAATACAGAAGATCTGCTACCGGTCATTTCGTTCAATGCCAAAGCCTCTCATGAAGACAAGACCAAACATGAAGAGTTTGTCGATCGCATGATTGATCGAGGCTATACCGAGAAGCAGGTCAGACTCTTGGCAGAATGGTATCTCAGAGTTCGTAAGTCGCAGTAGGTCTTTGGTATTGGCCCGACGACAACACCATCTGACTATACGAGTTCTGACATTCGGAGGTAAGGTATGGGGGCAACCCATGTTATCGATCGCCGCTTAAACGGTAAAAATAAAAGCGCAGTCAATCGCGAGCGTTTTCTCAAACGTTACCGCCAGCATATCAAGAAAGCGGTATCAGACGCGGTTGATAAGCGTAGCATTACCGATATTGAACGTGGAGAAAGTGTCAGCATCCCTACCAAAGATATTGCTGAACCCACTTTTCGACACGGACAAGGCGGCAAACGCGAGGCCATTCATCCCGGCAACAAAGAGTTTGTGACCGGCGACACCCTCCCCAGACCCCCTGCAGGTGGGGGCTCAGGTAGCGGATCGGGGGATGCAAGTGACTCTGGCGAAGGCGTCGATGATTTTGTTTTTAATATCTCTCAAGAAGAATTTCTCGACTTTATGTTCGAAGACCTGGAGCTGCCAAATCTGGTCAAAAAGCAACTCAAGGATACAACGTCCTACAAATATGTCAGAGCCGGTTTTTCTAACAAGGGCATACCCGCCAAAATAAACATTGTTCGCTCACTCAGAGGAGCCTATGCGCGGCGGTTAGCCCTCACAGGCAAGTCCAGAGAAGAGATTAAAAAGCTGGAGAAAAAACTGCATGAACTCGAAGTGGCTCCAGATGTTAAGGACCCGGCCTTCAGCAATGACGATCTGATTAAAAGTCTGAAAAATGAAATTCAGCGCTTAAAGGAACGTATTAAAAAGATCCCCTGGATTGACGAATTTGACCTCAAGTTTAACCAACATATTCGTCAACCGGTTCCCAGCACCAGCGCAGTCATGTTCTGCTTGATGGATGTATCCGGCTCGATGAGTCAGATGCACAAAGACATCGCAAAACGCTTTTTTATTCTGCTCTATATGTTTCTGCGTCGTAGCTACAAAAAAATTGATGTAGTCTTTATTCGTCACCATACCAGTGCCAAAGAAGTGGATGAAGAAGAGTTTTTCTACTCCCGAGAAACAGGCGGAACCATTGTCTCCAGCGCCCTCAGGCTGATGCAGGAAGTCATGGAGCAGCGTTACCCAGCCAGCGACTGGAACATCTACGCTGCCCAGGCATCAGACGGTGATAACTGGAATGATGACTCGCCGCTATGTGGCAAGATTCTGAACCAAAGCATACTCCCTATGGTTCAGTATTACTCATACATTGAGATTACCCCCCACGAGCATCAAATGCTGTGGCATGAATATGACAAACTAACCAGCCAGTTCCCCGACAGCTTTGCCATGCAACAGATTGTCGATGCGGGAGATATTTATCCGGTTTTTCGGAAGCTGTTTCAAAGGAAAGAGGCATGAAGAGAAACCCCATTTCAACCGGCTCTGAGTGGACCTTCGAACTCATCGAGAAATATGATGAGGAGATCGCCAAAATTGCCGAAGAGTATAAATTAGATACCTACCCCAATCAGATAGAAGTGATCAGTGCCGAACAGATGATGGACGCGTACTCCTCTGTGGGTATGCCGGTAGGATACCATCACTGGTCATTCGGCAAACAGTTCCTGAACACATCAAAGCGATATAAACGAGGCCAGATGGGGCTTGCCTATGAAATAGTCATAAATTCCAACCCTTGCATCGCCTATCTGATGGAGGAAAACACCATCACCATGCAGGCACTGGTCATTGCCCATGCGGCGTATGGCCACAACTCTTTTTTTAAAGGCAACTATCTCTTTAAGACTTGGACCGATGCAAGTGCCATTATCGATTACCTGTTGTTTGCCCGGAACTATATTTCAGAGTGTGAAGAACGCTACGGACTGGAAACCGTTGAACAGATACTCGACTCCTGTCACGCCATCATGAACTACGGTGTTGACCGCTATAAGCGGCCACCACCGATTTCAGCCGAGCAGGAGCGAAACCGCCAGAAAAAACGGGAAGAGTACCTGCAACAACAGGTGAATGAGTTATGGCGCACTATTCCGGTCAAGCAAGAAAAGGAACAGAGCGGCAAGAAAAAACGATTTCCGCGGGAGCCACAGGAAAACCTGCTCTACTTTATAGAAAAAAATGCACCACTACTTGAACCCTGGCAGAGGGAAATCATTCGTATTGTGCGGAAAATCGCGCAGTATTTTTACCCGCAGCGCCAAACCCAAGTCATGAATGAAGGCTGGGCTACCTTTTGGCACTACACCATTCTCAATCGCCTCTACGAGAAAGGGCTTGTCACCGACGGTTTTATGATTGAATTCTTGCAGTC
>JBFKTM010000235.1:0-5514 GCA_041636295.1 Oleiphilaceae bacterium | reverse complement strand
CGTCATCCTGTGACTTGATCACAGGATCAATTAATTTCAATGGCTTGTGGATCCTTCGGTATGACAAAAAGGCGTTTCTGGATGCGAACTAGTTAACGAATAGATACCCAATAAAAACTGCTGTTGATGGCTTTTAAAATAGCAGTTTTGAAGGGGTTAATCGAGCAGATATAATGCTTCCCAATGATGAATATTGGAATAGTGAAGAGAAAGATTGAATGAAAGTAGGACGCAATGACCCATGCCCTTGTGGCAGTGGTAAAAAATACAAACGCTGCTGTATGGATGTGAGATCAAAGCAACATGCAGAAATATTCGATGACATCGCGCAAACGGCGGCCATGAATCCTAACCTCAGCATTGATGAATTGAATCTAGTGGCTCAGCAGAAAACGGCTGAACGTAACAATCGTCCGAATGCCGATTTTTGCGGTCTCACACCAACGCAAATGGCCAACTGGCTGTATGCGCCGTTTAGCGAATTAGGCTGGGTAAATATAAGCACGTCTGAGGATCTATCAACCAGCCCTGTTATGCGTTACTTATCTTTGATCCTTGATAATGCCATGATGCAAGAAGGCTCGATAAAGGCCACGGTCAAAGGCAACCTTCCCGCCAAACTGGTTAAGCAAGCTAGCGAACTGCTGCCAGCCTTTGCTGTGGCGCAGTTTGAAACAGAGCCAAGCATTAGCGAATTCACCGGAAGTAACGAAGACAAATTTAATGCGCTGCACTATACCCGCGTGTTGGCTGAGCTCTCTGGACTCCTGTATTTGAAAGGCGGACGCTTCCATGTAAAAAAAGCCGCGCAGAAGCAGTATCAAAAACAAGGCATTCAGGCTTTCTTTAAACCCATGTTAGAAGCCGCCATTAGCAAATATAATTGGGGCTACTTAGACAGCTTTGAGCAAGATGCTGATTTACGAACCTTCTGGCTATTTATGCTGTGGCGCTTACAAAGTCATGCCAGCGTGGATCTGTTAATCGATGAAGTCATTACGGCTTTTCCTAATTTTTTGCTTGAGTTTACATTGGATGATTACTACTCACCTAAACAGCGTTTGGGTATCTTGATTGAATCGCGCTTTATTGAACGCTTTTTACAGTTTTGGGGATTTACCATAATTGACCCAAGACGAGTTTTAAACGATGAACTTGTTACACGAAAAGTACAGGTCCAGCCTTTGTTAACTCAAACCTTTCAATTCACTATCAAATAATAACAAGGTCACCGTGAGCGAATATCAATATTATCGATTCGAGCGTCTAGATGGGTATTTAGACAGCAAACAAACCCAAGAGTGGCAGTTGCTAATTTTCTCCATCGAAGAGTATTACGAATATTTTGATGACGAGCACGCAGAAGTTTTTTTCCAACACTTAGCTGGCTTACGTAGTGAGTTAATACAAGGTGATTGGCGTCTGTTGTATTTTATGTGGCTTAGAGAATTAGATGCTAATGATGAGCTTGACGCTATACCGATGATTGATAGGGCATAGTGTTACACCCCTTTGTTTACCACCTCAAAGGTAAATACTGGGCGTAATACAAGGGCATCACTATGTTGGTTTGCTCTAATGCGGAAGAGCCCTGCGTGCCAGTTAACTTGAATGTTTTACTTGGTGCGCACTTTTCTATGTAGGACGCCAGCGATTTAGCCCGCGTGCGTTTGCCACTTTTTACTTCTACCGGGATAATATCGCCATCATCGGTTGAAATGACGAATTCAATTTCTGCACGTGCGTCATTCCAGGAGTAGCTAGGGTCAACGCCAATGGCGGCGAGCTCCTGTTGCACAAAATTTTCAGCAACATACCCCTTGTATTCATAGCTTTGCTGTTTGATTTCTTTATAACTGCTGCCCAGCATATGGTTAAGCAGGCCAACATCAAACAGAAACAGTTTCACCATATTCTCTTTTTTATAGGCGGCAAGCGGGGCTTTGGGCGTACCTTCGATGGGATAGTTAGCCAACGCCAAGCGACAGCATCTTAACCAATGGATCGCCGTTTCAAAATCGCTGTAGCGAGATTTACGGTCATGAACATTTTTAAACTTAAAGCGTTTAACCGATTCATCCATCACCAGCGATAGTTGCGCGGGGATGCTATTGAATACCGATTCGATCATCTTCGCATCAATCTTACCGGCGTATTTACCAAAATCGCGTCGGTAGCCCTCGACTAAATCGGTATGAATTTTAGCCACCTTCTCAACACGCTCTAAAATACTCAACTCTTTGAACTGGTACCAAGCGGCAACCGCTTCCGGCATACCGCCAGTAAAAAAGTAATCCGTCAGCTTCCCCATCAATTTACTATGCGCAGCAGGTGAGTTCGCTTGCGTATCAAATACCTTGATCAAAGCTGCTTCCTGGGAAGCATAAATAAACTCTTGGAAGGTTAACGGGCGTAAATTGTATTGCTCAACCTTGCCAACCGGAAAGGTGTTTAACAAACCGATGTTTGAGCCACTGGCCGCCACAAAGTAAGTCGGCGCTTTTTCTGCAAAATATTTCAGCGAGGTAACGGCACGTTCGCACTCGCCAATCTCATCTAAGATCAGTAAGTCGGTTTCTGGATCAAACGCTTGGTTGGTGATCAGTTCAATGTTCATCAATAGCTCATCTGGCGAAAGTGAGCCATCAAATGCTTCTTTGTAGGCAGGATTTTCCAGAAAGTCGATGCGCAGGACATTGGCAAAGGTCTTACCCAATAGCTCTTGCAGCAGAAAGGTTTTACCCGTTTGGCGCGCGCCATCAATCAACAAGGGTTTGCGCAAGGGTTGGTTTTTCCACTCCATCAATGAGTTAAGTAAAGTGCGTTGCATCGTTATTTCCTGCCAACAAGATCGTTCACTGGTAAACAATATAACCTAGATTACACTTTTATGCGCGTAAAAGTGAGTATTTCGACATTTATACGCGCAATAAAGTGCGTAAAAATACGTTTTTATGCGCATAAATGCATATTCTGGCTCATTCCAATCACCTATTCCCGCTGTATTTCTTGTTTGTTGTCGAGGTGTGAGCATAAGACTGCACCTGTGTTGCGGTTAGTTTTGCCATCGTTCGTTACTCTATATTCCTAAGAAATCGTTAAAATTTTCTCACCAGAAACCTTGAAATTTCGCTTATTGAGTCAAAAAAGGATTTGCCCACCACTTAAACAGTAACTGGTAACGGACAACTGTCTCCCTATTTGGGCAGGAAAAATAAAGAAGCCCTGTATTTACATGTAAATAACAGGGCTTTTTGGAAGTTATTGGGTAGTTAAAAAATCTATTCGATGTTTTGCACTTGCTCGCGCATCTGCTCAATCAGCACTTTGAGTTCGACCGCTGCCTTGGTGGTATCCGTCACGATCGACTTTGAAGAGAGTGTATTGGCTTCTCGGTTCAGCTCCTGCATCAAAAAATCAAGGCGACGCCCAATGGCACCTTTTTGGCCCAGCACCGACCTCACTTCCTTAACGTGCGCATCAAGCCGATCCAACTCTTCTGCCACATCAGACTTCTGAGCCAGCATGATCATTTCCTGCTCCAGACGACCAGGCTCAAGTTCCAGTTTGGCATCTTCAAAACGAGTCTCAATATTCTCACGCTGTTTGTTAAGGATCTCAGGAAGCCTGCCTCTAACCTCAACAACAATGGCACTGATTGCATCAAGTCGTTGGTCAAATAGCGGCTTAAGTTGCCCGCCTTCTCGGGCTCGAGTCTCAACCAGACTTTTCAGCGCGGCATCAAAAGCGTCAAGTGCCGCTTTCTTCAGTGGAGCCGCATCAATTTCAGCGGTTTTTAACACCCCGGGCCACTGCAACAGCTCCAATGCATTCAAATGTGCAGGGTTATCCAGAATTCGATTCACCTGATTGGCGGCCTGATTAATATCACGAACCAGGTCAATATTCAGGTCAAAACCCTGTCCACTCTGTTCTGCTGGTTGCCAACGTAGCGCGCACTCAACTTTGCCCCGGTTAAGATGCTTACGCAAACCTTCACGTAAGCCGGGCTCTATCTCTCTCAAATTTTCGGGCAGCCTGAAATGGGGCTCGAGATAACGGTGATTGACCGTTCTAATCTCCCATGTCAACGTCCCCCAGTCACCCTGCGACTCTTCCCGGGCAAATGCTGTCATACTTCGAATCATTAACTGCTCCCCAAACCTTTGGTATGTATTTGCCTGCTCAACCTATTACGGCGATTGCATTTGATGATTTATTCTACCCAGTTAATACTCATAAACCCACCTCTATCGCTCCAACGCCTATCTCTTTATGCAATCACGATTAATATTTTCCTCACTAAGCGGGTTTCGGTGTTAAAATGGCGCCACTCCAAATGCCAATCCAACTTTCAACTGTACCCAAATCAGTATCGCAAATGGCGATTTACTGATCTGCAGCCTGTTAGGCGGTAACGATATCAACTTTATATTTTAGGACATCAAACATGAGACCGAGCGGACGAGCCCCGGAACAAGCGAGAGATATCAAAATCACCCGAAACTACACCAAACATGCGGAAGGCTCCGTACTTATCGAGTTTGGTGACACCAAAGTGATATGCACGGCCAGTATCGATGAATCAGTTCCTCGCTTTCTGCGCGGCGGCGGCAAGGGCTGGGTCACAGCAGAGTATGGCATGCTCCCTCGATCAACCGGCTCTCGCATGTCACGCGAGGCGGCACGGGGCAAGCAAGGCGGCAGAACGGTAGAGATACAACGACTGATTGGCCGCTCACTACGAGCCGCAGTTGATCTTGAAGCACTGGGGGAGCGCCAGATCACCATCGACTGTGACGTCATTCAAGCAGATGGCGGCACCCGTACCGCATCCATTACTGGCGGCTGTGTCGCATTGGTTGATGCTCTGCAGTGTCTGGTTGATAACGGCAAGTTAGACAAACTCCCCTTGAAGCAGATGGTCGGTGCGGTCTCGGTTGGCATCTACGAAGGTCATCCGGTACTCGATCTCGACTACCCCGAAGATTCTGCAGCAGAGACTGATATGAATGTTGTCATGACCGACAAAGGTGGCTTCATTGAAGTACAGGGCACGGCTGAAGGTGAGTCCTTTAACCAAGACGAGTTTGACGCAATGCTTAAGCTTGCGAAGAAAGGGATTGAGGATCTGTTTGAGTTGCAACAGGCGGCATTAGCCCAATAGCCGCTACTATCCAGACATAAAAAAAGAGACTCAACCGTCTCTTTTTTTACTTTATTTTGCTGTCTATATCTGGCGTTACATCTCGATATCATAATCCATAATAATCGGTGCATGATCACAGAAACGGGTATCGCCATCAATATAACCATCCAGAATGGCGTTTCGCAACCCTGGCGTCGCAATCTGGTAATCTGTTCGCCAACCAGCCTGCTTCCGCCAACCTTTCGCCCACTCTGGCCACCAGGTATATTGCTTCTTCTCTTTGTTCACTTCACGAAATGCATCAACATAATCCAATGAATCAAAAACCTCATCAAACCAGGCGCGCTCATGGGGTAAAAACCCGG
>JBFKTM010000234.1:0-5515 GCA_041636295.1 Oleiphilaceae bacterium | reverse complement strand
TTGCCGCGATAGATAATAACCATTGGCATAGCTGATAATGCATAGTTTGCTGTTTTCTTGTCGGTTTGTTTTTGCTGATTGGTGGTAGACACCAAACTCACCGACTTCAATCTCTTCTGTTAATGTGTTGCCCTCAAGTAAGGCGGGCTCGAAACAATGACTCCAAAGACCGTCCCCCTCTTCGTGCAGGTCTCGGGTCATATAGAGTGCAATCGGCTCTATAAATACCACCACCCGTTTTTGTTCCCAGGCAAACTGAACGCACCGGCGCAACATTTTGGATGCGTCCTGGCCATTCGATGGACAGGCAACGACAACGCCGGGTATGTCACGAAAAACGGCGACTGAGTTATCGTTATGAAAATGGCCGCCAAACCCTTTTTGATACCCCAAGCCCGCTACCCTAATAACCATTGGATTGCTATATTGTCCATTTGAAAAAAATGGAAGAGTCGCTGCTTCACCGCGTATTTGGTCTTCTGCATTGTGGACATAGGCCAGGAACTGAATTTCTGGTATCGGTAGAAATCCATTATGAGCCATGCCTATGGCCAACCCTAATATACTTTGCTCATCAAGTAAGGTGTTGATGACACGCCCCGGTCCGAACTGATTGACCAAGCCGTGGGTAACATGATAAACCCCGCCTTTTGCCGCAACATCTTCACCACAAACAACAATGTTACTCTGTGCGGCCATTAACTCTTTCAACGTCCAGTTAATCAAACGCCCCATCGGTTGTGGTTTGGCAATCAGTGTTTTATCTCGCTTAAAGCACTGTTTAAACACGGCTTCGCTCAGTGGCGGGTATGGGTAAGACTCTTTTCTTATCGGTGCTAATGAAGCCTCAACATCTTGCAATGTCGTTAGCTTAGGACGTTTAATCGCGAACTCAGCAACATGTTTGACCCGTGCGCCCTCAGTGTCATAGAGTGCAACAATTTGTTCCGGCGTCATGATATTGTGAGCGATTAAAATTGCAGCGCTATACAGTAGCGGATCCTGGGCTTCGGTCTGCTCTATTTCTTGCTGGGTGCGGTAGGCAATTTCCGCGTCAGACCCTGCATGCCCCATTAACCTAACGGTTTTCATATGAACAAACACGGGCTGCTTGCGTTTGCGGGCAATGCTTTCCGCCTGTTTCAAGACAATATAGCTATCTATCAGGTCTAGGCCATCACAGTAGAGGTAGTGTAAACCCGGCCTGGCGCAGAAGTTCGATCTGATCCAACCGGCTGGTGTCGTCGTTGAAATACCAATGCCATTGTCTTCACAGATAAAAACCAAAGGCAGGGGCGTACCCTGGTAAGCGGCCCAGGCAGCACTATTAATTGCGCCTTGGGCCGTAGAGTGATTTGAAGAGGCATCACCAAAATTACAGAGTATAACGCTATCCGCCGGTAGTTCTGCATCAATGTTGGTATAACGGCTACCCGCTACCGGTACACTAAATGCGGCACCAACGGCTTTCGGTAAGTGGGACGCGATTGTGCTGGTTTGAGGTGGTATAAATAGTGTCTTGCTGCCTAACACCTTATGTCGCCCCCCTGAGATAGGGTCTTCAGCCGAGGCAGCAAAAGATAGCAACATATCGTAAAGCGGCGTTTGCCCGGCACACTGCTTACTGCGTTGGATAAGGATTGCCGCACTACGGTAATGCAAAAACGCCATATCGTTAAAGCGAAAGGCCTTGCCGCAGACCACATTCCCTTCGTGCCCTGCACTACCGATGGTATAGAAACTTTCGCCTCTTGCCTGCAAACGCCGTGAATGCAGATCCAACTGCCGACTCATCACCTGTGACTGAAATAAATCAACCAGCTCATGGGGCAAAAGCCCGCTCTCTTCCAGAGTTTTTGTTGATGTCCGCACGGGTAAATCCCGCTCAAGCACCCGACGGCGAAAATTTGCATCGATTATGTCCGCCCTACTTTGCATTACACTACTCCACCCACTCTACGACCGACCAATTTATACCTTTGCTTTTGCGCGCTCTGTCAAACACTCAATAAAACGCCTGTATGCCGGTTTGGGCCCGCCCTAATATAAGAGCATGCACATCATGAGTGCCTTCATAGGTGTTTACTGCTTCAAGGTTCATAACATGTCGGATCACGTGAAACTCATCCGATATACCATTTCCACCGTGCATGTCTCGCGCTGTACGTGCAATATCCAGCGCTTTACCGCACGAATTACGTTTCAGTAAGGAGATAGACTCGGGCGGAAGCTGATTGTTATCCATTAGACGTCCTGCTTGCAGGCAGCCCATCAATCCAATTGAGATCTCTGTTTGCATGTCTGCCAGTTTTTTCTGAATTAACTGGTTCGCGGCTAAAGGACGATTAAACTGAATTCTGTCTAATGTATATTGTCGAGCGGCATGCCAACAAAATTCAGCGGCGCCTAACGCGCCCCAGGAGATACCATAACGGGCCTTGTTCAAACAACCAAAGGGGCCTTTTAATCCTTCGGCGTTGGGTAATATCTGATCTTCAGAAACAAGCACATTATCCATTACAATCTCACCGGTAATGGATGCTCTAAGAGAGAATTTACCTTCTATTTTGGGCGCACTCAGCCCTTCCATCCCCCGTTCAAGGATGAAGCCTCTAATGACACCTTCCAGTTTGGCCCACACAACAAAAACGTCAGCGATGGGGGAGTTGGTAATCCACATCTTGGAACCCGTCAAGCGGTATCCATCTGCGACCTTCTCTGCCCTCGTTCTCATACCGCCAGGGTCAGACCCAGCATCAGGCTCAGTCAAACCAAAGCAGCCTACCCACTCGCCACTTGCCAATTTTGGCAAGTATTTATCTCGCTGCTGTTCTGAACCGTACGCGTAAATGGGGTGCATCACCAATGATGACTGAACACTCATGGCAGAACGATAGCCACTATCAACTCGTTCAACCTCACGAGCGATAAGGCCATAGCTAACATTGTTAACGCCTGCACAACCGTACTTTTCAGGAAGCGTTGCCCCCAGCAGCCCCAATGAGCCCAGTTCATTCATAATTTCACGGTCAAATCGTTCTTCTCTGTTAGCAGTTAACACTCTGGGCATTAGTTTGTTTTGAGCATACTCATAGGCCGCTTCTCTGATCATTCTTTCTTCCTCAGAAAGCATGCTTTCGAGGTTTAATGGGTCACGCCAGTCAAAATTTGAACGACTCATTGTTATCTCCTGCTCTAATAACGCTTATTTGGGTGTAAAAAGAATCTACTAAGAATAGGCAAGATGACTCCAAAGGTATAATATTGTTTATCTCTAGCTGACATAGGATATTTCTATGGACTTAAAGTCACTCAGATACTTCGTCGCAGTCTATGAAAGTGGCAGCATAACTGCTGCATCGAAACGGTGTTTTATCGCTCAACCCTCTATATCAGCAGCTATCAGTCAACTGGAGGCGTCTCTTGATTCAATCCTTTTTTTAAGACTCCCGAAAGGAATCGAACCAACGGATGCAGGTAAAACACTCTACCCGCTGGCGAAAAAAATGTTGAGTGACGCCAAAGCGATCAAAAGCCTGTTTCATACCAGCAAAGAGAGAATGCCATTTAGACTGGGGTTGATACGATCATTAGGTGCCGAGCGTGTAAGCGCACTTTTAAAGGAGTTGACCAATTCAATTGAAGAAATTGAGTTAACGCTGGTTCAACCTGAAGAACAGTGTGACGCTCGAATAATTACGACCAGTTACCTTCAAAGTAATGAAATTTTCCAGCCTCTATGGCGAGATCACTACTTTCTAGCCCTACCCATGGGGCACCCGTTAAGCCTGAAAACTGAATTGAGGGTAAGTGATCTGGACAATCTACCATTTATCTATCGCACGCCCTGTGAAGCGGTCACCGTACTTGATCAGGTGATGTCACGACAAGGATTACAATTCCAGATACGAGCAAGGATACAGACAATCGAATATGCGATGGGGTTGGTGGGTGCCGGGCTCGGTGCCGCCCTGGTTCCGAGTATTCCTCAGCTGATCAAGCGAAAAGACATTGCGCTCAAAGAGATATCAGATATCGACCTGTCCCGTACCATCGGTCTGGCTTATAGCGATGAAAAAGGGATAAACCAGCCACAACAAGTGATAATCGATAGTTGCCGCCAGCGTTGGAGTGAGCAATCTCACCGCTAACCGATCTGTTTGAAGCTAAACCTTAACTGAATACAGTTAGCCTACTAAGTGCCTAAAGGCTTCAACGTCAGTATTAGCCTTGGGAGCAACAGTAACGCGCCAAGCAGAGCCGAGAACATGGCAAAACCGGTTAACACACCGAAATAGATAGTCGGCGTAAAGTTAGAGAGAGATAGTATGGAAAAGCCCATAATAATAATCACCGAGGTATAAAACATTGCTCGACCTATACTGGCATGGCACCGGTACATAGTTGCTACATAATCACGATCTTTGGCAAACTCTTTTTTGAATCGGTGAATATAATGGATCGTGTCATCAACTCCAATACCGACGGTGATTGCCGCGACGGTAATGGTCATCATGTCAAGCGGGATACCCAATACGCCCATTCCACCCAATACCATTCCTGCCGCCAATAAATTCGGCGTAATGGCTATCAGTGCCAAATAGAGCGACCGGAATAGCAAAGTAAACATAAGGGTGATGGCAATAAACACGGCCCCCAGTGTTAATATTTGAGAACTAAAGAGGCTCTGCAACATGTTATTGTAGAGTACCAGCATCCCAGTCAGGTCATATTGGTTCCTGCTTAACCCCATCTCCTGCTGAAGATATTGCTCAATGTGATCGAGCAGTTCTTTTCTCTTTAACGCATGACTGGTCTCTTTCACACGAACCGATAGTCTGCTTTCGTTACCATCATCCGAAAGATAAGGCACTATAAGGGAATCCTTAATGTCACTAGTAAGGTTTTTTCTTATCAACGCCAATTGGAAATCATCGAGATCAGAATCAGTGACATCTTTCAGTACCTGATAAATTGATGCCAGCGAAACAACTTTTCCGGTTTGCTGCAAAGAATCCAAATAATTATGCAACTTTTCTATATCCATTAAGCCTTGGCGACTGAACCAATAACTAGTGGAATCATCGTATACCTCTTCACCAAACGGATCAGGGGTCACGCTGTCGAATGCATCAAACGAAATATCGCCGAACGTTATATCATCATCTGACTGTGTTACTCCGGGATTAATATCTTCTTCTGTTTCCGTAACGTTTTCAGAAGTCATTTCCGAGTGCGCTAAACTATTTTTCGACCGAATAATAATATCTAAGGGTATTGTGCCACCCAGTTTCTGATCGATTACTTCCATCCCCTGATATATTTCGGTTGTTGGATCAAAATAGTCTATAAAGCGGTTTTCTACCTGAAGACGGGTTATACCTACTATACTCACCCCTGTTAATAACGCGCTCACTATCCACACCCACTTACCATGATGATCAGTAATCCGGGCAAAATAATAAGTAAAAGCGCGTTGAGGCGACAACGAAGTGCGAGGCGCTTGGGTTAGCTT
>JBFKTM010000233.1:0-5550 GCA_041636295.1 Oleiphilaceae bacterium | reverse complement strand
CTGGGCCTGCTTCGCTTTAGTCGCCTTGGCACGGAAGCGACGTACAAAGTCTTCAATCTCGGCAATTCGCTGCTGCTGTTTTTCAAAATTGGCTTGTTGCTGTGCCAGGCGTTCCGCCCGTTGCCGTTCGAAGTCAGAGTAACTACCGGTATAATAGTGAAGCTTTTTATTCTCGAAGTGTAGTACATGACTCGCCACACTATCTATAAAATCACGGTCGTGAGAGATAAATAGTAAAGTGCCCTGATATTGTTTTAGCCAACGCTCAAGCCACAGTGTCGCATCAAGATCAAGGTGGTTGGTCGGCTCATCGAGCAGTAGCAGATCAGACGGACACATCAACGCCTGAGCCAAATTGAGCCTGATCCGCCAACCACCGGAGAAATCACTTACCGGTCGGTGCATGTCCTGCTGAGAAAAGCTAAGGCCATGCAGCAGTTGCTCGGCTTTAACATTGACATTATAGCCATCAATAGCATCCAGCTGGGCATGGATCTGAGCCATTGCGCTGTGATCATCGGTCTCTTCAGCAAGAGCTAGAGCCGTTTGTAACTTCCGCAGTTCCTTATGACCATCAATAACATGCTCCAGTGCGGTCCTGTCAATGTTGTCGACTTCCTGCTCCATATGGGAAATTCGACACTGTCCCGGCAGTGATAACTGCCCGGCATCGGGCTGAAGCTCACCCAGTATTAATTTAAACAAGCTGGTTTTACCCGAGCCATTGGCACCGACAATCGCCACTCGTCGGCCGGAATGGATGGTAACTTCAACTTGATCTAGCAGCGTATTACCGCCACGTAGTAAACTCAACGATTCGATATTTAACATGGCGGCATTCTACCTCGACCGCAGGATAAACAAAACTATGGAATACCAAACTGCCTCCGATAATTCTAACCTTGCCAATTATCGAATCCCTCAAGATCTACCGCTGGAAAATGCGTTCTGGTCGTTTTCACTATTGCTGTGGAAAAATCAGCAAGCTCAGTCGGCCTTACTGTCACTACAAGATGATGCCGGACTAGTAGTCAATCGACTGCTGTTTTGTAGTTGGCTAGGCTTTGAGCGAAGAGAGATCGACGTAGAATCGCTATCGACAGATACAAAACTGGCTCATTGGCATGAACTTACGCTAAACCCACTCCGTTCTATCAGAAAACAACTTAAAACAATAGCGCCATTTCACCCACAGCTAAGGGCAACGGTTCAAAGTGCAGAGCTGCAGGCGGAGCAAATCGAGCAGGCACTGCTGTTTCAGCAGACGGCCCGACTATCGCAGCCGACAACAAAACAAAACACCCTTGCGACACTCTCTTTCAATCTTTTAAGCTATACTCACAAAGAGCTGGAAGGGGCAGATCAACGATTACCAACGACATTGGTTTACCCTCATTTAATAACCCTGATTCAGGCCGCTATTCCCAATCATGATCGCTCACATATTGAAGCGTACTTCAACTGATTGTAGATAGACTCCTTTAATATCGGGCAATTGATACCCATGGCAGACAAGAGCTTTTATTAACAATGAAATGGATTTACAGAGTTTTCACCCTCATCCTGTTAGGCGGCGCACTGGCAGTCCCCTTTTTTATGAAAAACAAACAGGGCGAGCCGATGATGAGCCTGCCCGGACTTAATGATCTTTCTCCCAGTGAGCTGGCCTCCAAGGCCCCGAGACTTCCTAGCGAGCGTACCGTCTTTAAATGGAAAGATGAGCAGGGAGTCTGGCACTATGGCGACCAGCCACCATCACAGAGTACCGAGTTCAGCACACTGGTGGTTAATGACCAGACCAACATAATCCAATCCCCCCCCAAGCCCAAAGACGAACCGTCACTATCCTCCACCAGCAGTCAGGCCAATAGTGACAAGAAAGGGTATCAGCCGCCAAAAAACAGTGAAGATGTTTTAACGCTTGATCGTGCACTGAATATTGTTGACGACGCCCATGCCGTCAGAGAGATGATGGAACAACGTAATAGCCAGCTAGACGCACTGGTGGGCAACAAAGAGAAAAAGTAGAAACCATCAGAGAAAACAAGTAACGTAAAGCGAAGAATCTATTTAATACCATTCAATACAAACCTAAGGATCAGATTACAATGAAAAAAATGCTCCTGGCCGCGGCAATTTTAGGCGCTTCAACCATTACTCATGCCGCCGAACCGGTTAAGTCTCTAGCGAATGACGAGCAAAAAGTCAGCTACAGCTTTGGTCTTATTTTTGGTAAGCGCATGACCAATGACCTGCCAGACCTTGACCTGAATGTATTTATTCAAGGGGTAAAAGATGGCTTCAAGGGTGACTCTGCACTACTCACTGACAGTCAGATCCAACAAGTCTTAACCGATTTTCAAAATAGACAGCGTCAGGAACAACTACAGCAATTCGAAGTCGTTGCTGAAAAAAACAAAACCACTGGCGATGCCTTTCTAGCTGACAACAAAGACAAAGAGGGTGTTGTTACACTGGCCAGTGGCCTGCAGTACAAGATAGTCAAGGAGGGAACCGGGGCAAAACCGTCAGCCAACGATACGGTGAAAGTACATTACAGTGGCAGCCTGATTAACGGTACGGTTTTTGACAGTTCAATTGAACGGGGTGAGCCCGTGAGCTTTCCAGTAAACGGCGTAATCGCTGGCTGGACTGAGGCACTGCAACTTATGCCTGAAGGTAGTAAGTGGAACCTGTACATCCCGTCTGACCTGGCGTACGGCCCAGGAGGTAACCGTAACATCGGCCCCAATGAGACTCTTTTATTTGAAGTTGAACTACTAGAAGTTCAAAAGCAGCAATAAATCATTGCAATGATAATGCGCCAGACACTATTGCTGGCGCACTTCGCGGCCATGACCAATAAATTACTTTGCAAACTCCTCGAACATCCCATCCGTCATCAACCCATAAATCCCACCTGGTTTAGGGGAGAAAATAGCAGCGAGAACCGCCTTGCTAGACGCGCCACCATAGGCTTTTCGGGGTTTCGCTTGCCAGCTGGACTCGACACCGCCGGACGAAATATTAATCACCGATAACTTCCCCTGAAAGGTCCCCAGCAACAGTTTACTCTCATCATCGGAAAATCGAGCCACGGTGAAATTGGTATATCGGTTAGGCAACTTCAACACCGGTGTACCGGATGTTAGATCCCACACAATAGAGTCTTCCCGCTGAGACGTAGTAAAGCCATACTTGCCTTTGCCCGATATCGCCACGGTTTTTATCTGATTTTGATGCGAAAACTGATGAACCTTTGTGCCCTGCTTCAGATCCCATACATTGGCGACAAAATCATCGCCACCAGTCATTGCCAAGGCGCCATCATCGGATAGGCTAACCGAACGGATTTCCGCTTGATGTGGGAAGGTGAATACCTGGCTACCGGCGTTCATATCAAAATACATTGCGTTGTGGTTGATCAAACCCAGCAGCGCAAAGCGTCCGTCCCACGACAGTTGCATTGCCAAAATCCGAGCAGGAGCCTTCCAGAAGGCGACGGACTTACCGCTCACCACATCCCAAAGTACAATATTATCCTCTACCGCGGTCGCCGCCAGCTTACCATCGCCGGAGAAAGAGATAGCCCGAATCAAGCTCATTTCACCGGCACTGTGATTCCAGTTATAAAGTCTCTCTTTCTTGGCTACATCCCAGAGACTGCCACCGTGGTGAATAGAGCCCACTGCGGCATAACGTCCATCTCGAGAGAGATCACCACTCAGGAATCCTTGCATCGCTAATTCCGCAACAGATTCGGGCCCTTTATCACCACACCCGCTTAACAGTACTAACGAGAAGGCAAACAGCAACCCTAAAAAGGGCCTGATCAATGCCACGAACGGGCGAGTTGGTGCGCTCATTTCCATTAAACTTAAATACCCTGAAAAACGATTAGTTACGAGTTACATCCCCAAAAACCTATATCCGTGGCTCCAGTTTCAAATGGGAACTACTAGGTATTAGTTTAGCCAAAGAAATTCGTTATAAAAGAGGAACCACCTGAAATGATGGCAAAAAAGAGGATATTAAGCTGGAAGTTGAGCTACCCATTATCCAGCTTAACGATTAACAGTGAGTCTACAAGGCCGAGCCGTTACGCAACTTGATCAGCATGAGCGTTATGAAGCGCCTCAATCAAGGTATCTTCAAACTCAAATCGGTCTTCTAACACTTCACCCAGTTTTGACATTTCCTGACCCAGTTCACCCAAGCCATCATCCACTTTGTGGATCTCATCGAATTGGTCATTAAATTTTAAAGCCGTTTCTGTGGTCAATTCGATTTGTGGGATGATCTTCTTAGCCAACTCAAGCCCGCCATCATTAAACTCTTTGGCTTCCTTAATGAGCTGCTCATAGACCTCAAAATGCCCCGCAGAAACATAGTCCACAAGAATCTGGCAGAAGTTCTGGTATTTGTTCACCAATACTTCAGGCGAATCACTTTCAGTTGACGTAATATCACAATAGAGAACAATGAGATCCTGGCGTTCTTTCAACCAGCCATCGATGATTTCACTCACTCCTCCCCAACGCTCTTTCGCACTGCGGCAGTTTTCGAGCATAACACTCCCCTTACCAACTTCTTTTTTCGTAGCAGCTTTCGATCAAAAAGTGGTATCCAATGAAGTCGAAACTGTCTACGTCTTGGTTTATTGTTTTCGTCCGCCCCCTACATAGGCTCAACTCACACTTTATGCGAGCCTTCAGAACGAAGCAAGCGTTCAACTTAAACAAAATGTTAAATTGTCGCAAGGGGCAATTGCGGTATTCACACCAATTTATTGATAAACCTCACTTCTATCACGAGAAATAGTCGTAGCCCATGCACCAGTCGACCGTTAATATTTTCTCGCCAGCTGCATTAGTCCAACCGCCGCCATCGCAATAAAGGCCAATAACGTCCAGCCAGGGATGCTTAGCCCTAGAAAAACCCACTGCACCTCCGCACAATCACCGGTGCCAGACAGCATCATGGTCAGCACCTCCTGCATCGGGAAGTACTCCATATTGTCGACGATATAGCTCAAACCGGGGCCACAGGCTGGCACTTCATCGGCTGGCAGGCTCTGCAACCACAACTGCCGTGACGACAGCATGGCACCCATTACCGCCACGACAATCAGCAGCCCACCATAAATTCTTTGTCCAATGCGGGCCGGATTATGGATGGCAGCAATCAACGCCACTAATCCAACCGTAATGACCACAATTCGTTGAGACATGCACAGCGGACAAGGCTCAAGCCCTTTTATATGCTCTAAAAAAAACGCAAAGACCATCAGGCAAGCGCACACCAGAAACAACAAAAAATTCAACAGGCGAGGAGCCGGTAAAGACATCAGGTTCTCCGGAAATAATCAACATAATGCATTCTAATCTAACATGCCAAACAATCGACATTGTTTGCAACACCCTACCAGAACATAAAAGATTCCCAGGGTGTTATACAAGTTAAATAATATTTAAAAAGCACAAGAAGGCACTTCTTAGGATAACAACCTAGGACGGAGACTGATCCACCAGCTGTCGAAACTCCAGATAG
>JBFKTM010000232.1:0-5556 GCA_041636295.1 Oleiphilaceae bacterium | reverse complement strand
GCATGAAACTCATAGCAACAGGATTAAAGTAATTGTTGGAGAAATGGAAGAAACATTTCCCAGACCGCATAAGGGGACTGTGTCCGACCGAAATGAAATTGTACGACTTCGTCACTACCTTGAGGCTATGGGGGTTTCGCCCGATTAGGCTTGTTCTACTGCCTTTGAATCACGCGGTACACCTGATTTCATTTTACGCTTGGTAACAGGGAAACAATGGCCCCATCCTCGTTCACTATGGTATAGTCTTGCCTCTTTTTAGCTTGGATCAATGTCATGACATTTGAAGAAATTATTCAGAAAATTGACCCGGAAATATACAAGAATCTCCGCACAGCCATTGAACTAGGAAAGTGGCCCGATGGACGCAAACTCTCTCTGGAGCAAAAGGAGATCTGTATGGAGGCGGTTATTTATTACGAAAATAGTGCCAATATTGCAGAGTCTGAAAGAGTTGGTTTTATCGACAGAGCTAAAGTAGAGGCAACACCTTGTAACTCATCCTCGCAACCGAAAACGGTTGATGTAGTTAACGTCGGTTAAACGAATTGAATGATTCCGGTCGAGGATTTTAAGTGAAAGTATTAGGTGAGGGCCCTTTATCAAAAATGGCCGTGACTCTGAACCAGCCAGTTAGTTATACACTTGGCCTGGGTGACCATTCATTGTGCATCAATGAGTTGGTGGGTAAGCGCATCAAGCTACACTATCAGGGTAAGATCTCCTGTTGCCATTGTGGGCGCAATACTCGGAAAAGCTTTAGTCAGGGTTATTGCTATCCCTGCTTTACCAAGTTGGCAGCCTGTGACAGCTGTATTATGAGTCCGGAAAAATGTCACTTTTCAGCCGGTACATGCAGGGAGCCCGAATGGGCGTTAAAGCACTGCATGACACCGCACATTGTCTATCTTGCAAACTCTTCAGGTTTAAAGGTGGGAATTACACGGGAGACCCAGATACCTACTCGTTGGATTGATCAAGGGGCCACTGAGGCGATTCCTGTTTTTCAAGTATCTAACCGATTGTTATCAGGGCTGGTTGAAGTCGCTTTTAAAGCGCACGTGGCAGACCGTACTAATTGGCGTGCCATGTTAAAGGGTCAAGCGCCGGAAATTGATTTGATGCAAGAGCGAGATCGTCTCCTCGACTTGGTTAGCGACGATATTAATAAAATTCGAGCGGACCACCCTGAAGATTCAATTGTGCTGGTGGACGCACAAGCTAAAACATTAATGCAATATCCTGTGGAGGTTTGGCCTCAAAAAGTCGTATCACTGAATTTCGATAAAACGCCAGAAGTTGAAGGGCAGTTGATGGGGGTTAAAGGTCAGTACCTTATACTGGATAGCGGCTGCATCAATATACGAAAGTTTGGCTCATATCATGTTGAGCTATTCGCAGAATAAATTAAATATATAGGCCAGGGAATGAAAGAAGCTCAGCCACGTACTATTTTCTTGAAGGATTACAAAAAACCACCCTTTTTGATTGACGAAACAGAGCTGCATTTTGATCTGTTCGAAACGGGAGCAACGGTTACCTCAAGTTTAAAAATACGTCGAAATCCAGAGGCGGACACACATCCAGATTACTTACAGTTGGATGGTGTCGATCTTGAGCTAAAAGCGCTTAAGCTGGATGGTACGGAACTAACATCAGCTCAGTACGAGTTGTTGGCTGAGGGATTAAGAGTCTTACAAGTACCCGATAAATTTGTGCTTGAGTGTACGACATCGATTAAGCCGCAAGAAAATACCTGTCTGGAAGGCCTATACAAGTCATCCTCTATGTTTTGCACGCAATGTGAGGCTGAGGGGTTTCGACGAATTACCTATTATCTCGATCGACCCGATGTAATGTCCCGTTTTAAAACAACGATTGTGGCTGAAAAAGAGCGTTATCCGGTGTTGTTGTCAAACGGAAATGAAATCGATAGGGGGGATCTTGATGATGATCGCCACTTTGTTACATGGGAAGATCCGTTCAGAAAACCATGCTACCTTTTTGCTTTGGTGGCTGGCGACCTGGTTGATGTGGCTGACGAATACATCACTATGTCGGGTCGTAAGGTCGATCTTCGCATGTTCGTTGAGCCGCAAAACAAAGCGAAGTGTAAGCATGCGCTTGATTCTCTTAAGGCTTCAATGAAATGGGATGAAGAGGTCTATGGCAGGGAGTATGATCTCGATATATTTATGATCGTTGCCGTTGATGACTTTAATATGGGGGCGATGGAAAATAAAGGGCTGAATATCTTCAATTCATCCTGCGTACTGGCAAAGCCTGATACTGCGACCGATGCTACTTTTCAGCGAATAGAGGCTATTGTGGCCCATGAGTATTTCCATAATTGGTCAGGAAATCGCGTCACGTGTAGAGACTGGTTTCAACTGAGTCTGAAGGAAGGTTTTACGGTCTTTCGTGACGCAGAGTTTTCGGCTGACATGAACTCTCGTACAGTGAAGCGAATTGAAGATGTTAACCTGCTGCGCACCGCTCAGTTCGCTGAAGATGCCGGACCCATGTCGCACCCGGTAAGGCCGGCTTCCTTTATCGAAATTTCTAATTTTTATACGCTCACCGTTTATGAGAAAGGTGCTGAAGTCGTGGGTATGATTCATTGTCTTCTCGGCTCAGCGCTATTTCGTAAAGGTAGTGATCTCTATTTTGAGCGACATGACGGGCAGGCGG
The DNA here is from genome assembly GCA_041636295.1 of Oleiphilaceae bacterium. GTDB lineage: Bacteria > Pseudomonadota > Gammaproteobacteria > Pseudomonadales > Oleiphilaceae > Alkalimarinus. Next base: position 2,865 of record JBFKTM010000232.1, on the reverse strand, counting down.
TGACGACCGATGATTTTGTGCAGGCAATGGAAGACGCCAGTGGCAAAGATCTATCTCAGTTTAAGCGCTGGTATGAACAGGCAGGAACTCCTGTGGTAGAGGTGGAAAGTTCATATAATGAGAATGCTCAGACGTTTACCCTTAAATTGACTCAGTCTTGCCCCTCCACGCCTGGCCAGGAAGGTGATAAAGCACCATTCCATATACCTTTTGCCTTTGCTCTTTTGGATAGCAATGGCTGTAATATACCTCTAATTCAGGGGGGCGATGCCGGATTATCCAATGCGCCTACCGAGCTGGTGCTGGATTTTGTTGAGACTGAGCAGCAGTTTGTTTTTCAGCACATTGAAAAAGTGCCGGTACCCTCCTTGTTGAGACGGTTTTCTGCCCCCGTCAGGTTGCGTTACGCCTATACTCGCGATCAGTTGTTGTTTCTGATGAGCAATGAGACAGATGGTTTTAATCGGTGGGATGCGGGACAGAAACTGGCGGTGGATGTTATACAGTCATTAGCGAAAGCGTATCGTGAGGGGGGTGAGTTACAGGTCGATCATCGTTTGATCGAAGCATATCGAGGATTGTTGATGAGCGAGTCTATTGATAAAGCTTTGCTCTCAAAGATGTTGTTGCTGCCATCGGAGTCGTATCTAATTGAATTGTCTGACGTGGCTGATGTGGATGCAATTCATCATGCCCGAAATTTTGTGAGAAATACACTGGCGACTGAACTTAAAGTAGAGTTGTTTCACTGCTATCAGCTCAATGCAAGTGACGGCGCGGCGTATAGTGCTGACTTTAAAGCGATTGCTAGACGTTCGTTGAAAAACACAGCGTTGGCCTTGTTGTTATCTATTGGTGATGAAGATGCATTGACTCTAGCGAAAAAGCAACTTGCCAATGCGACAAATATGACGGATGAAAGTGCAGCGCTTATTGCACTCGTCAATTCAGACTTTGTGGAAGAGCGAGAGCTCGCGCTGGATGATTTTTATACTAAATGGAAAGCTGACCCACAGGTTGTTGAGCAGTGGTTTGCTATTCAGAGTGGAAGTTCGATTGCGGGTACATTAGAGCGCATTACTCGCTTAATGGCGCATGAAGCCTTTGATATTAAAAATCCCAATAAGGTTCGTTCAGTCATTAGCGCATTCTGTAATCAAAGTTTGATTAACTTCCATGAGGTTACGGGCAGTGGGTATCGATTTTTAGCGGATAAGGTTATCGTCCTGAATGCGCTAAATCCGCAAATTGCTTCCCGATTGGTCACACCATTAACCCGATGGAAGAAGTTTGATGGGGAGAGGCAATCTCTTATGAAAGAGGAGTTGCAACGCATTCTTAAGCAAGAGAATCTGTCAAAAGACGTCTATGAGGTGGTTTCAAAAAGCATTAAATAACAAAATCGCACTTTGGACTGATAGACATGCGCAGGAAATATGCTAACAATTATAAAATAGTCGGCATTTTATTGATTCTTGAAAAACCGGCTTAAATAAATAGAAAATTGACACGAAAAGGCAGCCCGTTTCGACTGCCTTTTTGTTCGACAGGGACGTGGTCAGAGGGGAGAGTGGGCTTTCCAACTGACGCTATTTCAGCGGTAGCGATATAATAATTAGAAGTCGCTTACGGGAAATAATCACTGGTGGAGACATTTCCGCTGGTATTGGGGTTTATATACCAATTATCAACTTTGATTAGCACTAGGTAATAATATGCAGAAAAGAAAGATACTGCTAAGTGGCTTAATCGTGTTCTCGCTTTTTTCAGCTGGAGCGAATGCGAAAGTCTCTTCTCAGGAAGCCCAAAAGCTTAAAGGTGAATTGACGCCTTTTGGTGCCATCAAGGCAGGAAATGAAGAGAAAACAATTCCTGAATGGAAAGGAGGGTTAACTCAGGCACCTGCGAGCTATAAGAAGTCTGGCCAGCATCACCCGGATCCTTTTCCGGACGATAAAGTGTTGTTTACCATTACTTCACAAAATGTTGATAAGTATAAAGACAAGCTAACTCCTGGACAGTTGGCTCTGTTTAAGACATACCCCACTTCCTACCAAATGCCCGTATACCAATCTAGACGAACACACGCGGCTCCAGACTGGGTTGAGGCTAATATTCTTAAAAACGCCACAACCGGTGAGTTGATACGTGGTGGTAATGGTATAAAACAGGCATATGGAGGTATTCCATTTCCAATATTAAGTGGCGATGAAAGTGAAAAAGGGTTGCAGGCAATCTGGAACCACATTACTCGCTGGCGAGGTGTTTTTGTTACCAGACGATCATCTGAGGTGAACGTACAGCGAAATGGTGACTTTACACCGGTGACTTCACAGCAGGAGGTGTTTTTTAACTTTTATGACCCGGATGGTAATGAGAAGAAGCTGAAGAATGTTCTTTTTTACTATCTGTCATTTACAAAATCACCAGCGCGTTTAGCGGGTGGTGCTATTTTGATTCACGAAACTATGGATCAGATAAAGGAACCGCGCCAGGCGTGGGGCTATAACTCTGGTCAGCGTCGTGTTCGTCGAGCACCAAACCTGGCTTATGACTCGCCTATTGCGGCTTCTGATAATCTGCGTACGGCAGATGACACAGACCTGTTTAATGGAGCACCTGATCGTTATGACTGGACTTACAAAGGGCTAAAAGAGGTCTACATACCGTATAACAACTATAAAATTAGCCAGGGTGATGTTAAATACGCAGATCTATTGGGTGTTTCTCATATCAATCCTGATCTGACGCGCTGGGAGTTGCATCGTGTTCATGTCGTTGAAGCGAACTTGAAGGACGATTCCCGTCACATCTATCGCAAGCGAGTATTCTATCTGGATGAAGATAGCTGGAATGCCGCTATGG
>JBFKTM010000231.1:0-5577 GCA_041636295.1 Oleiphilaceae bacterium | reverse complement strand
GGGAAATCTCCTCGATTCCTTTTGAAAACTTCTCCATATTGGCCGCCACATTGAGCTCACTACGTCGATTGCGCAACAGCCAGCGACAAGCACGACGAATGAGTCGCATCAGCTCACTCATCATCATCATTTGCACTTCACTCGACACCTTATGGTCGAGACTTTCGATCTGCTCCCACCAATACTCTAAGCGGAACGCATCTCTGGCGATAATATAAGCCAGTGCCACTGCTGCTGACGATGCGCCCGTAGACTGCCTTAGCCTTTCGACAAAGGTAATGCCCATATGGTTAACCATATCATTGGCGATTTGAGTGGCAATAATCTCCCGACGCAATTTATGGTTCTTAACTTCTGCACCGAAGCGGCTGACCAGCTGTTTGGGGAAAACAAGCTCAATCTCATCAGATAAACAGTCATCATCTGGTAGGTCGCTTTTAGTAATCAGCTCTTTCAAGTCACCTTTAACATAGGAGATCAGTACTGATAGTTCAGGACGAGACAACCCCTGACCGGTTGCCTTTCTGTCTGCAATAGTCTCATCATCGGGTATAAATTCCAGCTTGCGATTGAGTTTCTTCGCGCTTTCCATACTGTTGATAAGCCGGCGATACTCTTCGATACGAGTGAGCGCATCGGAACACGCAATACTGATCGCCTGGGTTTGGCGATAGTTGTTTTTCAATACCAGATCGGCAACCTCCTCCGTCATATCAGAGAGCATTTTATTTCGTTGCTTCTCAGTAAGGTCACCATTAGCCACAATTTCATTGAGCAGAATTTTGATATTAACTTCGTGGTCCGAACAGTCGACACCGCCCGCATTATCAATAAAGTCGGTATTGAGACGCCCACCAGCCAGACTAAACTCAACACGCCCAAGTTGTGTAAAGCCCAAATTGCCCCCTTCACCGACCACCTTGGCACGAATATCTTTGCCATCAATGCGCAAACCGTCGTTGGCTTTGTCACCAACATCACTATGTGATTCTGTCGAGGCTTTAAAATAAGTACCGATGCCGCCAATCCAAATAAGGTCTACTTGTGCTCTTAATATATGAGAGATGAGCATATTGGGTGGCATTCGATCACAACTGGTTCCCAACAACACTTTCATTTCGTCGCTGATTGGAATCGACTTTGCCGAACGGGAAAAGATCCCCCCGCCTTTCGATATCAGTTTTTTATCATAATCCTCCCACGAAGATCTTGGGAGTTCGAATAGTCGTTTACGCTCTGCAAAACTTTTGGCCGGATCAGGCGTAGGGTCAATAAATATGTGCATATGGTTAAAGGCAGCCACCAGTTTGGCATGCTCAGAACGCAACAGGCCATTCCCGAATACGTCACCGGCCATATCGCCAATACCTACGACCGTAAAGTCCGTGGTAGCGGTGTTGACCCCAACTTCTCTAAAGTGGCGCTCTACTGATACCCAGGCTCCTCGAGCGGTAATACCCATTTTCTTATGATCATAACCAAAGCTACCCCCAGAGGCGAAGGCATCTCCTAACCAAAACTGATAATCACTGGATATCTGGTTGGCAATATCTGAAAAGGTTGCTGTTCCTTTATCTGCAGCCACAACAAGGTAGTAGTCATCCTCATCATGGCGAACAACTTGCCGAGGTGGAACCAGCTCCCCCTCGATAAGATTATCCGTCACATCCAACAAGCCACGAATGAAAGTCTGGTAACACTCAATCCCCTCCTTCATAAAGGCTTCCCGGTCTCCCTCCGGCAGTTTCTTGGCGACAAACCCCCCTTTAGCCCCTACCGGCACGATAACGGCATTCTTAACCTGCTGAGCCTTAACAAGCCCTAAGACCTCAGTCCGGTAGTCTTCATAACGATCAGACCAACGAAGCCCACCACGTGCTACCTTCCCGCCCCTTAAGTGCACGCCTTCTATTCGAGGCGAATAGACAAAGATCTCAAACATCGGAACCGGTAATGGAATATCAGGAATCAGCTTGGGCCTGAATTTAAACGACATGTAGCTCTTTTCATGCCCGGAAGGAGCGAGCTGATAGTAATTGGTTCTGAGCGTTGCCTTAATCAGATCAATATACAGCCGGAGGATTCTATCCTCACTTAAGTTAGAAACGTTATCCAGCCCGGCATTAAATTCAATTTCGATTTTCTCTTGAGACGCCTTGCGTTTAACGCTGCTGCTATGTTTTTCCGGACTAAAACGTGCTTCAAACATCGCGAGAATCATCTCTGTCAACGGAACATGACTCACCAACGTATTCGAAATGAAATGCTGACTATTACTAACCCGAATCTGGCGCATATAACGGGCATAAGAACGCAGCATGGCGATTTGACGCCAGTTTAAATACCCCCCCAACACCAGTCGGTTAAACGGATCATTCTCGGCCTCACCAGACCAGACCTTTTCAAACAATTGCTCAAATATTGGCCTGACTTTGTGTATATCCACCACCTGATTAGAGTAGGTAGTTAAGGTGAAGTCGTGAATCCAAACGCGCTTACCACTACGATCGGTTGTACCAAACGGGTGCTCGCCAATCACCCTCAACCCCATATTTTCAAAAATGGGCAATACATCGGACAAAGTTACCGGTTCATCTCCATGAAACAGCTTAAAATGAAGCGTTTTTTCGTCTTCCTCTAGTGCGCGATAGAAGCTCATTGAGAGACTTTTACCACCGGTAACTGCTGCAATGTGATCAATATCGATTACCGCACGCCTGGGTGAGAAAATCTCTTTGTAGCTCGAAGTGAATGCATTCTGATACAAGTGTATATAGCGATTGGCCAGCTCTTCTCCATGCGCTTCATAGAGTGCTTCCATCAAACCATCTTGCCATGACTGCGCCATGGCAATGATCTTATCTTGAAGTTCGGCGACTTTGAGTTCCCTGTTTTCTACAGGCTGAACCTTGATACTGAACTGTGTGCGAGCGAGTACCGACTCCGAAAAGAAGGTCATAAAATCAATATCGACACCGTCCAGCGAGTCCATTAACTCTTTTTCCATTTTACGGCGCAGGTCGGTACTGTAAATCTCTCGTGGCACATAGACCAGACATGAAACAAAACGCCCGTAGGCATCCTCTCGCATAAAAAGTCGTATCTTGCGTCGCTCCTGGATATAGAGAATCCCCATTGCAACATCGTAGAGTTCGTCACTACTAATCTGAAACAGCTCATCACGAGGATAAACAGCCAGAATTTGATCCAGCTCTTTACCTCCATAGTCATTAAGATTCAGACCGGAGCGCTCCATCACAGAGGCCGTTTTGGTCCTCAATAAAGGAATGTCCGCAGGCCGTTCATTATAGACTTTTGCCGTGTACAGCCCCAAGAAACGGCGTTCGCCAACAACCTCCCCTTTGCTATTAAACTTCTTTACCGAAACATAATCTGGGTAGGCCGGGCGGTGCACGCGAGAGCGTTCAGAGGATTTAGCGAAGGTGAAAATTTGAGGTTTTAATATATGCTCCTGAGTCCGCTTGGGAAGGTCGCTCAACTTTAGCCGATGATGGCTTTCAGTATGACTGCGCATAATCCCCTTTTGAGAGTTCTTAACCTGCTCAAGGGTAATATCGCCATCGACTCGTTTAAAATCGTATTCCACATACCCCAAAAAGGTAAAGTGGTCAGCAACCAACCACTTTATAAATTCACCCGCTTCCGCCACCTCAGTGGCGGGTATAGACGAGGGCAGCTTTTTAAAATCTTTAATAAGGCCTTCGGCACCATCTCGCATGCTGGGGTAATCACTCACAGCAACACGAACCTCTTCCAGTACCGTCTCTATCGCGTTTTTTAAATCCTCCAAATGCGCTGCTTCATTGTGACGATCCACCTCAATAAACATCAGTGCTTCGGCTTTATCAGATATAGCGTCAGTTTTTCGCGGCAGTAGTTTCTTGAAGTTCCCTGATTTATCACGATCAATATCAAGTACCGAGTGTTGAATTGAGTGAACCGTCAGCTCCCGGTCATTTAATGCCATACGAATGGAGTCCACAAGAAACGGCATATTCTGGTGTAGAACAGCAAGCACTGTATGGGTAGACTGCCACCCACTCTCTTCAAGATCGGGGTTAAAAACGGCCACTTTGGGGTGTTTCAAATCATGATGTTGCAAGAACTTCCAACTGGCCAACACCGCACCGTAAATATCAGAAAAGCGACGCCCTACAACCTCATCCATTGGCAGTCCACCAAAGTACTGAAAAGCAAACTCCGTTACTTTTTTTGCTTCGCTTTTACTCAGTTTCTCTTCAAACCGGTCTGCCAACTGCTTTAAAAAAACGCCTTTCGACTCGGTGTTAATGTGATTCATCCAAACGACCCTCGATATCGACAGCCTCATCCGCATAGGTTGAGGTAAATTAGTTGTTATTGTTCAGTTTTATCCACATTTTTTTAAAAGGAATAAAAATATCATTAAGAATAGTTCATGCTATGGAAATTGCTTATTGGACTTTAATCTATTAGGGTAAACCCCTATTAAAAGCAGTTGAAAAATGTGCTTGTAATCCCCATCAAAAATAACAGTACATAGAGCGACACACTAAAACAATGAGAATGGAATAACGAGTTTCATACCATGCAGTCACAAACCGCATTTAAATCACTCAAAGAATATCTCAGCCAGCAGATCATTGGTCAAAAACACCTTGTAGACCGCCTGCTCATTGCCTTATTAGCTGATGGCCATCTACTCGTCGAAGGCGCGCCAGGTCTTGCTAAAACCAAAGCGATTAAAGAACTGTCAAAAAAGCTTGAAGGTAATTTTCAGCGCATACAATTTACCCCAGACTTACTTCCCTCTGATGTTACTGGTACCGAAATATACCGCCCCGAAGACGGCCAGTTTCACTTTCAAAAGGGGCCTATTTTTCATAACTTAATTCTCGCGGATGAAATAAACCGCGCCCCAGCAAAAGTACAATCCGCACTGCTGGAAGCAATGGCCGAACGCCAGGTCAGTGTTGGTAAACAAACATTTGCACTCGATCAACTATTCCTGGTGATGGCAACCCAAAACCCGATAGAGCAAGAGGGAACCTACCCACTGCCCGAAGCTCAACTTGACCGGTTCCTGATGCATGTGAAAATTGACTATCCTGACGCTGCCGCAGAGAAAGAAATATTACGTCTGGCCCGTTCAGAGTATAGCGAGCAAGATAGTCATCAGACAGTTCAGGAAAAAATCCTGCAGACCGATATTTTTGAAGCACGAAATGCAGTAAACCAGCTCTATATGGCTGAGTCCGTCGAAGAGTATATTGTTCAGCTTATTATTGCGACCCGTCAACCAAGCCGTTATGGTGATGATCTTGGCCGCTGGATCGATTTTGGCGCCAGTCCTCGCGGCACTATTTCATTAGATCGTTGCGCGAAAGCTCATGCTTGGCTTCAGGGCAAAGACTTTGTTAGCCCAGACGATGTGCGCGCCGTTATTCATGACACACTACGACATCGTGTACTGATGACATTTGAAGCGGAGGCCGAGGGCATTACAACTGACCATATTATTAATACTCTGATTGAACGGGTTCCGGTCGCTTAGCAGGGTTAAGGGTCAAACATGTT
>JBFKTM010000230.1:0-5606 GCA_041636295.1 Oleiphilaceae bacterium | reverse complement strand
GGTCTGGTTGCGTAACGGTAATAGTCGCACGGTGTCCTTAGTTTGTTGTTTGCTAGCGGCTAACGGGTCTTTTTTGCAGTTTTCTCTGCAGTGTTCGTCGATGCATGTTTAAGGCGCGCGCCGTTGCCGATATATTTCCATCATGTTCGGTTAACACTCGTTGGATATGCTCCCACTCCAGTCGATCAACAGAAATGGGGGTTTCTTCAATGGTTGTCTCTTGGTCGGAATCAGGATCTATCAGTGCCTTAATGATTTCGTCCGTATTGGCTGGTTTGCACAGATAGTTGAGAGCTCCCAGTTTGATCGCTTTAACGGCGGTTGATATTGAGGAGTAACCTGTGAGTATCAAGGCTTTGCTATTGGGTGAGTGCTCGAGCAATTGTGTGAGTGCGGAGAGGCCGCTCTCGTCATCAATCTTCAAGTCAATCACAGCAAAATCTGGATTCTGATGGAAAAACACGTTTGCGTCGTCAATGTTATTGGCAGTCCAGGCAATATACCCTCTACGAGACAGTGATCGCTTTAGTGTCTGGGCGAAGATGTCATCATCATCAATGATTAATATAGTCTTGCTCATATTAACGTTTATCCAGTGGTAACGTGATTTCGGTAAGGGTGCCGCCCAGGCTTGCCGCACTGTTTATTACGTTGTTTGCCATGTTTATCAGTCGAACGACGCCCCCTTGTCGTTCAACCGTAGCGTGTGACAAAAAGAGCCCTAGCCCTAGCCCGGTCGATTTAGTTGATTTTGTGGGGTGTTGTAAGGTTCCTTCCAAAGATTGTGGTATGCCTTCGCCGTAGTCTCGAATTTGAATGATCAGCTGCTCATGCTGCTGTTGTACATTGATATTGATTTTTTCTGGGCTTGCTTCGCAGGCATTATTTAACAGGCTAAGAATGGCTAACTTTAATCCTTGATCTGCCCGGATGCCGATCTCCTGACTACAGTGTTTGTGGTCTAGTGTAATTAACGTTTGCGGATGAAGTAGTGTTAACTCATCCCTGATTTCATCGATCAACTCGATTACTTGGATGTGACTGGCTAACTGCTGGTGGCTTTTATCCGTATCGGTGCGCAGCTGCTGTAATTCATTACGGCAAAGTTCCACTTGGCTAGTAAGAATATTTAGGTCCTCTTCAAACGCCTGCAATTCTGGCTCTTGTTTCAGGTCGTTTGCGATTACTGCAATGGTGGAGAGTGGGGTGCCTATATGGTGGGCAACGTTGGCGGCTTGTGTCGCGATGGCAATGACCTGCTCATCTCGTAACGCAGACTCCCGCTGCGTGTTGATTTTTTGTTGTTGTCTTACCAGTTGGTTTTTCATTTTTACAACAAAGGTCGCTATCAGTAGCGCGCTAAAGGCAAATGTAAACCACATCCCATAAAGGTGGAGCGAAAACATGTTGGAGCTGGATGCATGGTTGTCGTGGATGGAGGGCATGTGTCCGCTCATGCTGTGTGGTTGCTGTGTACTTGTTTCTGGCCAAAACATATCTACCAAAAATAGCCCGCTGTAACTACCAATGCCCAATGCAAGTAATACCCAGGTGTATTTCGAGGCTAGCATGGATGCGCTGACAATGATGGGAAACAGATAGAGTGACACAAAGGGGTTTGCAGAGCCGCCCGAAAAGATAAAGAGAACTGTCAGTACCACAATATCCGTCGCCAGATGGGTAAAGAAATTGAACTCTGATATAGCCACTTGTTTACTGAGCTGATTAAACGTATAGACAGTTAGAGCAGTGTATAGCAGTAGCGTGATCAAGGTGATCACGAGACCGGAGGTCGTGGAATTGAAGAAATAGCCGATACTGACGAGTAGCAGCACGGCAATCAAAACAAAGCAGCGGACGATATTGTTTAAAAACAGGGTTCTTTGAATGGAGGTGTTAGCTGCTATCACAATAGGTATCCTGGGATTTCATTACGTTGGGGTATTATACCTGTTAAAAAGGAATCGTGGTGCGGCATCCTGTCGCAGCCTGCGGTAGGTGAGGTCTATTATGCACGGCTATGGATGAGATGTTTTCTTAAGGGTAATAAAGGTATAATTCGCCCTCGATCACTAACTGACCGTTTTCAAGAGAGTCTCAATGTCCCGCTTTAATCAAGAAATTAATAAACGCCGCACCTTTGCCATCATCTCTCACCCTGATGCTGGTAAAACGACGATTACCGAGAAGGTGCTTCTTTTTGGGCAAGCATTGCAGACTGCAGGAACGGTAAAAGGTAAAAAGTCAGGTCAACATGCCAAATCTGACTGGATGGAGATGGAAAAACAACGAGGGATCTCAGTAACGACTTCGGTTATGCAGTTTCCCTACAAGGATCACTTGGTGAACCTTTTGGATACGCCGGGACACGAAGATTTCTCAGAAGATACCTATCGTACATTGACCGCCGTTGACTCTTGTTTAATGGTAATTGACAGCGCCAAAGGTGTTGAGCAGCGAACCATTAAGCTGATGGAGGTTACCCGACTGCGTGACACCCCTATTCTGACGTTTATGAATAAAATGGATCGCGATATTCGTGACCCGATAGAGCTGATGGATGAGGTGGAGGATGTATTGAAGATCTCCTGTGCCCCCGTAACCTGGCCCATTGGGATGGGTAAGCAGTTCAAGGGGGTGTATCACTTGTTAAGGGATGAGGTGATACTCTATCGTTCGGGGCAAGGTCATACTATTCAGGATGTGAATGTTGTCAAAGGGCTCGATAACCCCGAACTCGATGAGGTGTTGGGACAATACGCAGCAGACTTGCGAGATGAGATAGAGTTGGTAAAAGGCGCGTCTCATGAGTTTGATATGGAGTTATTTCTTGCTGGTCAATTGACGCCGGTCTTTTTCGGTACAGCACTCGGTAACTTCGGTGTGGATCATATGTTGGACGGGTTGGTTGAATGGGCGCCAGCACCACTCTCAAGAGAAACTGACCAGAAAGTTGTAGAAGCTACCGACGAAGGGTTTTCCGGTTTTGTGTTTAAAATACAGGCCAATATGGATCCTCAGCACCGTGACCGGGTTGCCTTTTTGCGAGTTTGTTCTGGTCGCTATGAGCAAGGCATGAAGATGCGCCACGTAAGGCTCGGCAAAGACGTTCGAATATCGGACGCCCTTACCTTTATGGCTGGGGATCGTACTCGCGTTGAAGAGGCTTATGCGGGCGATATCATTGGTCTGCATAATCATGGCACGATTCAAATTGGCGATACCTTTACCGCTGGCAGTGATATGCGTTTTACCGGCATTCCGAATTTTGCACCGGAATTGTTTAGGCGAATTCGATTGAAAGATCCGCTAAAAGCCAAGCAGCTAAATAAGGGATTAATACAGTTATCGGAAGAGGGGGCTGTTCAGGTTTTTCGGCCGCTTAAAAATAATGATTTAATTGTTGGTGCCGTTGGTGTGTTGCAGTTTGATGTGGTGGTTCATCGTTTAAAAGCCGAATATAAAGTGGATGCGATGTACGAGCCTATTAGTGTGGCCACTGCCCGTTGGGTAACCTGTGACGATTCTGTGAAGCTTGAAAACTTCCGAAAGAAAGCGTTTGATAATTTGGCGTTAGATGGCGGAGATAACTTGACGTATGTTGCGCCTACGATGGTTAATCTGCAGCTAGCTCAAGAGCGGTATCCGGATATCGTCTTCCATAAGACTCGAGAACATTAATGCCCTTTGCTGATGCGCACTGCCATCTTGATTTTGAGGTGTTCGACTCTGATCGCACCGAGATCATTGAGCAGTGTGCAGCAGCAGATATAGTGAGGCTTATTGTACCCGGTGTAACGCGCGAAAATTGGGCGCGTGTGTTGAATCTTGCCGGTGCGCACCCGTCGGTTGAGCCGTGCTTGGGGTTGCACCCCTATTTTCTGGCTCAGCATCAAAATAGCGACTTGGATGTGCTGGAGTCTCTACTCTACTCTCATGATGAGGTGGTAGCGGTTGGCGAAATTGGCCTGGATGTGACGATAGGTAATATGGCACTCCAAATAGAGTTTGTTGAACATCAAATACAATTGGCTAATCGGTTTTGCTTGCCGGTTGTCATGCACTCCCGTAAAACTCATGATCAGTTGTTGAAAATTATCAGGCGGAATCCTCTAGTGGCTGGCGGCTTGTTGCACGGTTTTTCCGGTAGCAAGGAGCAGGCTATGGCATTTTGGCGAGAGGGAGTATTTTTGGGGGTTGGGGGAGTTATCAGCTATGAGCGTGCCCATAAAACCAAGACAGCGTTTAGCCAGATCCCGTTGAAAGCAATTATGCTGGAGACGGACAGTCCAGATATGCCGCTTAGTGGGCAGCAGGGAGGGCGGAATACACCAATGAATGTTTTGCGTGTATATCGTGAGTTATGTGCGTTAAGAGCAGAGTCTCAAGTGGAGATTGCCAGTCAGTTGTGGGAAAATGTCGCGCGCCTGTTTGGTCCAGGTAACAGGCACCCCTGATTGAGTGCCCACTAAAACAGGGGTGATAAAAATAAACTAAAAAAGACTAGCGTTAGTCGTTGTTTTAGTTTTATAATTCGCGCCCTGAATTTTATAGCGCTCTACTGAATGGATCCTGCCCCGTTTCCTGCCGGTAGTGCATTACTTGTAATCTTGAAATGCTTCCGTTGTTCGGGTAGAATCCCGGCTCATTTTGGAAGCCCTTTTATATTTTTAAAGGCGGGATTTAATGAAAACATTAAGTGCAAAACCAGAATCCGTAAAGCGTGACTGGTTCGTAGTTGATGCTGCTGGCAAGACTTTAGGTCGTCTTTCGACTGAGATTGCCCGTCGCCTTAGGGGCAAGCATAAGCCAGAGTATACTCCTCACGTTGATACTGGTGACTACATTGTTGTAATCAATTGTGAGAAAGTTCGCGTAACAGGCAATAAATCGAAAGATAAGATTTACTACAGCCATACTGGTTATATTGGTGGTATTAAGTCAATCTCTTTTGATAAGCTGATTGAGAAAGCGCCTGAGCGAGTTATTCAGACTTCAGTTAAGGGTATGTTGCCAAAAGGGCCTTTGGGTCGCGCAATGTTCAAGAAGCTGAAAGTATACGCTGGCGCAGAGCATCCTCATACTGCACAGCAACCACAAGAACTGGATATCTAACGGGAGCCGATTATGTCGACTACTTATAACTACGGTACAGGTCGTCGTAAGACATCTACTGCTCGTGTATTTATCAAGTCAGGCAGTGGTCAAATTATTGTTAACAATCGTCCATTGGACGAGTTTTTTGGTCGTGAAACAGCGCGTATGGTTGTTCGTCAACCATTAGAGTTGATTGAGATGGCTGACAAGTTCGATATTAAAGTAACTGTCATTGGTGGCGGTACTACGGGTCAGGCTGGTGCAATTCGACACGGCATTACTCGTGCTTTGATGGAGTATGATGAAACATTGCGTCCAGCATTGCGTAGCGCGGGTTATGTAACTCGTGATGCTCGTAAGGTTGAGCGTAAGAAAGTGGGTCTTCGCAAAGCGCGTAAGCGTCCACAGTTCTCCAAGCGTTAATCTACGCTTCGGATGCCAATCTAAAACGCCCGAAGGGATCTCCTTTCGGGCGTTTTTTTGTTTATTGGCCTGTTAATTTTAATGGC
>JBFKTM010000229.1:0-5641 GCA_041636295.1 Oleiphilaceae bacterium | reverse complement strand
ATGACGCCAGGTGATGTATTTGCAGCAAAACGCAAAATTTTTCAGGACAGACTGGCCGTTGAAGGTCTGCAAGTTTGGGCGTCTGATGAGGTTCTTAATGATCTGATTGCGATAGTTGGAGCGTCGTGGGCGTTTAATGACCCCACTATTTTAACATCCTACGCAACGTTTGCGTCGCTGAGTAGCGAGGAGAAGATACCGGCTTATGTGGTGTTGCCACAAGATGCCACGGAAACGGCAGCGATTATTCGGCTGGCCAACAAACATAAGATCCCTTACCTTCCGATTTCTTCCGGAACGAATAGCTCAAATATAATTAAAGAAGAAATTATCCTTATTGATATGGGCCGTATGAAGACGCTTAATATCAATGCCAATGAGGGGTGGGCAGAAGTCGGAGCCGGTATTATCGCTTTCGATCTGCAAAAAGCAGCAATGCAAAATGGAATGCGATTTTCTATTGGTGAGTCTGCGGCAGGGGTCTGTGCTAATCAGGTTACAACAGGCATACACTCCTTTTTTTGCTATAAAAAGGGCATGATGGCCGATCATTATATTGAAGCAGAGCTGGTCACTCATGATGGCGAGATCATTCAACAAAAGTCTGCGGAGGCACCGCAAATCCCCACTAGCCCCCAGGATTACTACCAACCCAAATTACCCTTTATCTGTACCAAACTTAAAATAAAACTCTATCCGGTCGAGGCCGATGAGTCCGTTATATTTATACCCTTTCGAGAGCTGGAAGAGGGACTGTCAGTTACCAGACAACTTGCAAATGATGGTCTTGGAATCGGCATGGGATTGGTTGGTATAGAGGTGCTGTCAGACTTCCTCAGCCTTACAGAAGAGGATGCTGATAACGTTCTGGATATTGCGCAGTACTATCTAAAGATCAACTACTGCACGATGATGATGCTTAATTCCAGTGACCTGAAAAAGCTTGGTGAACTATATCCGGATATGACTATTCTGGATCGGGATTCAATGCAACGGATCATTCAAGGTGTGCCAGCTATTACGGGTCCGGAAAGCATGGCCCTAATCGAAGATGTGATGGATGAGGAAAAACCCTACGATCATCTTTTTGGCGACAATATGTTGGAGTATTTTTTAAAACAGATACAGTTGTCACCAGAAGAAGTATCCGAGTTGTTTGCACATCTGAAAAATAGAGGGTTGAAGAACGCGCTAAACAAACACTATTTTGATCCCGAATACAGTGATCCAGAATACTGGTTTAACTATCGTATGTTCTCCCCACGGTTTTTAAGAAAACAGTGGTTTTTTTCGGTTATGTACTTTACCGATACCGATAACTTTCAATTGATTGAAGCTATCTGTGAGAAAAATAAAAAGTTCGGGGAGCTTCATGATATTAGAAATGCGTTTTGTTACATCATGCCCATTGATGGCGGTAAACGTTTCTTCTTTGAGTACGAATTTTTCTGTGACCATCGCGATGAGGAAATGTTAAGTCGCCTTAAGAAGGTATTCTTTTTGCTGGCGAACGAGTCACGGCGGATGACGAGAAAAGAGGCAGGGGTTTATCCGGTACTTAACACCTTATTCAATGGATTGAACAAGAAAGACTATTACTTATATAACAACTTTAATGAGAGCAAGTAATATGGCCGACGATATTTATGACCTCAGATCCGCCCTGGACTTTCTGAAAAATCATGGAGAAGAGGCGGTATTACATGACCAGCCCATCAGCAGTGAATACGATATCGCTAATCACTATGTTCATCATAGTGCGGGGGTGCCAGCCTCGTCAGTAAGTCGAGAAGAGAAGATGGTGATGTACCGTAATGTCGATGGACACGATATGCCGGTATTAATGGGGATGTTTGGTTCACGCAAGAGAAATCAATTGTTGCTTACAGGGCAGTCGGAGTGTCATCACGGTGCTTTTATGCAGGCGATGCATCGGCGTATTAAACCGGTAAAGATCGAAAACCCTGTTTGTCAGGAAGTAGTGATCGATAAGGATATCGATCTGATGAAGAGCCTGCCAATATTAACGTTAACAAAAGATGATGCTGGACCCTATATCACACTCGGTTTCGTTCTAGCGAAGGACCCTGATACCGGAGCATTCAATGCGTCGATTAACCGGTTATGCATTCAGGGTAAATCAGAGATGACTATTTCGATTTATCCAGGGCGGCACTTAGGCGCACTATATGAAGCAGCCTTAAGTAAAGGGCAGTCGCTACCTATCTCTATCAATATCGGTTTGGATCCTGCTGTTTATTATGCCTCTTGCTTGACTGAACCTGTATGTAACAAAGGTGAGTCTGAACTCGATATTGTTGGTGGGCTGCGCGGAAAAGCAGTTAAATTATCAGATTGTATAACGGTAAATACAGAATGCCTGAGTGATGCTGAAATTGTTATCGAAGCGGAGATTACGCCCGAGAAGATTGCAGAGAATTACGCCAACAAAGCGAGTGGATCTATGCCAGAATTCCTTGGTTATCAGGGGATTGTAGTACCTGAATCTGAGGTTCCAGTGGTAAAAGTGAAAGCAATTACTCATCGGAAGAATCCAATCTATCAGACATTGATCGGCCCGGGGTTAGAGCAGTCTGAACTGCAGGCTATCACACCTGAAGTTGCTACAAGAGGGTTTTTGAAACAGCACTTTAACCTGGATTTTAAGGAAATCGTTTATAACACTGCTGGCGGTGGCTTGCTTATGGCAATTATTCAGATCAATAAGCAGGACGAGAGCGATGATGCGCTCGCAGTAAAAGCAGCATTACAAGTATTGTCTCTGGTTCCGCCCCTTAAACACATATTCCTGGTAGACGAAGATGTTAATCCATACTCTTCTGAAGACTTGCTGTGGGCGCTGACGACTCGATACCAGGCGGACCAGGATATGCACATGCTCAGTAACAAAAAACCGTTTCTTATGGACCCATCGCAAACACCTGCATATCGACGAAATGTCGAAAATAAAAACGAAAGCGTAAAAGCACTATTTGACTGCACTGGCCCATGGGCAATGAAGGCGCGGTTTAAAAGACCATTCGTTCAACAATAACTATTGAGAAAAAACAGTGGTCTACACTTGTTAGGGATAATCTATGAATACTTATGTAGAAAAATATGCATCGGCGGTAGTACGTTATCGCTGGTTAGTTATTGTGGCAACGATATTTGTGACGGCATTATGGGTTTTTGGGGCGTCACGGTTAGGCATCAATACTGATATACGCGTCTTTTTCAGCGAAGACAATCCGCAATTGCTGTCCTTTGAGGCACTTGAGAACACCTATACCAAGAACGACAACATTTTTCTCGCTATATCGACTAAGGATGGCTCTACTGTTTTTACCAATGAAACCTTGGCGGCCGTTGAGAAAATCACCAAAACCAGTTGGGAAATTCCCTATTCCAGCAGGGTAGACTCGATTACCAGTTTTAAACACTCCTACGCAGACGGTGACGAACTAATCGTAGAGAACCTAGTAAGAGGGGCTGAAAATTTAACTCAGTCGCAGCTGGAGCGAGTGAAACATATTGCGCTCAATGAACCTCTAATACTTAACCGTTTGATCACCAAAAAAGAAAATGTAACAGGCATCAATATTGACGTTGTTAAACCCGATACGGGGGAAAATGTAGCGCCACAAATAGCCGCTTACATGCGTGATCTTGTTAAGAAATTTGAACAGGAGTATCCGCAATTAGATTTTCATCTCACCGGGTGGGTCATGATTGATAGTACCATGGGGGAGGGGGCAGAGCGTGATATGAAAGACCTCATCCCGCTAATGTTTCTACTGCTAATACTGGTCATGGGGTTTCTCCTTAAATCGTTTTCAGGCACGTTTGTAACCGTCGTCGTTATGATTCTCGCCATGCTCAGCGGTATGGGAATGGCGGGGTGGACTGGCATTCTCATCTCAGGACCTTCGTCTACTGCTCCGTCCATTATTCTCACTTTGGCTTTAGCAGACAGTATCCATGTTCTATTGACGATATTCTTCCGAATGGATGCCGGAGAATGCAAACAGCGGGCTATTGTTGAATCTCTCAAAGTAAATATGCGACCACTTTTTGTGACGAGTGCAACGACGCTGCTTGGCTTTTTATCCATGAACTTTTCCGATGCGCCTCCATTCCGAGACTTAGGAAATATAGTAGCGGTCGGTATCGGGATGGCTTTTATTTATTCTGTCACTTTTTTACCCGCTATGATGGCGATATTACTACCGGAACAAAGTAAGAAAAAGCGAAGAGAGATCATCAAGAATAGTTTCTTGCGACGCCATTCAGCTTTTGTAATAAAGCATCATAACTCGGTATTTTGGGGCACCATTATTTTTGCGTTAGTAATGTCCGTAGGTATATCACGAATCGAACTCAATGATGATTTTATCCGCTATTTTGACGAAAGTTATGAGTATCGTGTAGATAGTGAATACGTTATGGACAACTTAACGGGGTTATATACGATCGAATATTCACTAAATACCGGTATATCGAAAGGGATCTATAATCCTGACTTTTTACGGAATGTTGAAAAATTTGCAGGCTGGTATCAAACACAGCCTGAGGTTGCCCATGTCAACAGCTTGCTTCCAATTCTGAAGAAGCTAAATATGAATATTCACGCAGATGATCCTAGCCATTACCGAATACCTTCCGATCAAGCTCAGATAGCCCAGTATTTGTTACTCTACGAGCTGTCTCTACCATTTGGCCAAGACTTAAACAATCAGATAGATGTCGATAAGTCCGCACTACGTATGACGGTATCACTAGTTGATGTAACCGCTAATGATGTGCGTGAGATTGATGAGCGAGCGCGAAACTGGCTTAAGGCTAATGCTCCGGAGGATATGTATACCCACGGTACAGGTCTGGCAGTAATGTACGCCCACTTATCAGAACGAAATATAAAAAGCATGTTGTTTGCAACCTTTGGCGCATTGGTATTGATATCCTTTTTCCTGATATTTGCATTCCGTAGCGTTAAGTATGGAGTGATGAGCTTAATACCGAACCTGATGCCTGCGATTATGGCGTTCGGTGTATGGGGGTTCACCATGGAACGAATTGGTATGCCTGCGGCCGTTCTGGTCTCGTTGGCCATGGGCATCGTCGTTGATGACACCGTGCACTTTATCAGCAAGTATCTGGATGCCAGAAGGAATCAAAAAATGAATCCGGTTGATGCAATTCATGCCACCTTTGACTCGGTAGGAAAAGCGCTGATTATCACCACGCTCACACTGGTCATCGGATTCTCGGTATTGTCACTATCAGGGTATAAACCGAACTCAGATATGGGAATAATGACCGGAATAATCATCTCGCTCGCGCTGGTTTTTGATCTACTGTTCTTGCCTGCTGTACTTCTGAAAATGGAAAGACTAAGTAAGGCTGAAGACAGCACTGCTGTAACTGAAACAAATAAAACAATTTATGCCGTAGAGGGAAGTTAGTAATGAAAGTAGCTATTTTTACGCTAGCGTTTTTTATGACGCTAAATGCATTAACGTCGGTTGCACAAACACCTGAAGAAAAAGGCTTGGGCATCGCGGAGGAGTGGAAGAAACGAGATGAGGGCTGGGGAGACTACACGGCCAAAGCGAAAATGGTGTTAAGAAACAAGCATGGT
>JBFKTM010000228.1:0-5662 GCA_041636295.1 Oleiphilaceae bacterium | reverse complement strand
CGCGCAACGGATGCCTATGTAATGCTGGATGAGATGGTATCCACAACCTATTGAATTTAATGTAGCGCGCTTTTGCGAGGATGACGAAAACCGAATTAACCAAAGTACCCTTTAACTAGCTTTTATCCAGAAACCATTTTTCGTCATACCGAAGGATCCACAAGTCGTTGAAATCAATGGATCCTGTGATCAAGTCACAGGATGACGGCGGGGAGTTTATTGTGTTTCTGGATGCGAACTAACGAGTAGACTAAGGCGCTTTTAATGCACTAAATAGAACACAGGGCATACAGGCAAAGGATTGGGCGGTGTTTGATAACAGGTACTGCCGAATAAGGAAGAGATAGTGATCTATCTCAAAATGGAAATGGCTGCGATTTCAGTGGCCAAATATTAACTATGATAGAAAGGAAGCAATATGCCAACTCCAGCGTATATGACAATTAAGGGAGAAAAACAGGGTTTTATCACTGAGGGGAACTTTACAGAGCCATCGGTGGGAAATATCTTTCAGGAAGGACATGAAAACGAAATTCTGGTTGAAGCATTCAAGCACGATGTCGTGCTACCTCGTGATCCACAAAGCGGCCAGCCAACAGGGCAGCGAGTACATCAGCCGCTGGTGATCACCAAAATTTTTGATAAATCATCGCCGCTACTGTTTCAGGCATTAACCAGTGGTGAGCGTTTGCCAGAGTGTGAGATTAAGTGGTATCGCACCTCCGCTACCGGGCTTCAGGAACACTACTTTACCATTAAGTTGGAAGATGCCATTTTGGTGGATATCAAATCATATATGCCAAATTGCCAAGATCCATCTCAAGCGCATTTTACTCATTTGGAGGATGTCTCGTTCACCTATCGTAAAATCACCTGGACTCATGAAGTATCAAATACTTCATCGTTTGATGACTGGCGTTCACTAAAAGTGTAAGTTGTGCAGTAATATTGGGCACGTGAATTCGTGCCCTTCTTATCATTTAACCAACACTCATCCCACGCCCCACTCAAAGATACTGTGCATTAAGGCTAGAAACAGGCGAGGGTTTCATTGGCGGCCTTGGCATAGCGGGTGCCATACTCTGCTCGATCACTTTCATTTAATCCTACCAGCCACGCATGCGTTGACCGTCCGGAAAATTGATAATAGAGCTGTTGTTCCGGGTACGGAGAGCTGACACTGACCTGATCTGCAAAGTCCCATAAGCCGGGTTGCGCATATTGGCTATCTTGTACCTGATCGAGAATATTACGTTGGCTTTTACGGTCATGGTAAACCAGTGCCGTTTGCTGGGCGTTTTCTATCAGCGAAAAACGGTGGGAACCGCAGTAGTCAGGAAATTGGTAGTGACAAAATTGCAGTGGCTCTTCATCCGCCTGGTTTTCACGGCTGAGAGGCTGCGCCTGACAATGAATTCGTATGGTTTGAATGATCTTTCGAATAGTCAGGTCATGGCCATAACGCAGAGTCAGATTACCGGCCTGTTGGTAGCCGTCGGCTTCATACTGTAATCTTTTAGGTGACTCATAGGTTGTTTCTTTCTGGTTAGCCAGCGTGCTGTTTACTGGCTTTGTCTGGCCGACTGAGCGATATTCGGCATCGTCAAATTTTACATTTGTGGTGCACGCAGCCAGTGTTATCGATAATACAGACAGGGCTGATAGATATAAGCCAGGGGGGCTGAGTCGTGACTTGGGGGTGTTTTTTAGTTGAGTATGAAAGTAGCGGGAACGACGTGGCATATTGCGACTCCTTCGCGTTTGTCTGGCCATTTTGTTTCGCCGATATTGAGCGAAATACAACAGTCCCTTCATCCATTAGGGACAATGCTCTGCATTCTATCAAATAGAGATTGTTCGCAAAATAGTAATTATTGAGAAGACGTTTATAGTCTGGCTGAACAGGTGTGGAGAAACGGTAAATGGCCGAAGCATTGCTCCGGCCAGGGCTGTGTTGTTCGACTGTTATCGGGCTCGTTTCAAACTATTTTTCGTGAAGTCGTTGTCTGACAAACCGTTCTGAAACTTGTAATTGTCCCAGGTTAACACCGTGCTTTTTCCAGTCTGGTGGTTAACCATAAGGTTTTCAGATGGCCGCCAGAATTTGCCAAGGTACTGGTTATAACCTGACGCAGTCAGAGTTTTAAGTAGCGACTCTTTACGGTCATAGTAGTCGACCTTTTGTACCCGGTATTCCGTTTGGTCAATCCAGGCGATCTGGCGGGTATAGCCAGAGTACTCATCCTTAGGGAAACGCTCTACAACAAAACAGGTGAGCGTTCCACAGGCTTCGTCTCTTAGATATTTGTAGCTATATTTTTCAATTTCCTGAGAGCTGAGATCTTCAAACGCAAACTCACTTCCCATGAATGGGCCGGATTTATTTCGAGAGGCGATTCGCTTCACACGCTTCAGCGCTGGCAGGTAGAGCCACTGATCATCGGCATCTACTTTATGGGTGAAGGTCAGCAGCGCGGTTCCCCGAACGTCTTTTGGTTCATCAAATATCGTCAGACTTTTATCGCCGTCGTCTTGCATTTCCAATGACTGGACGCGTAGTGTTCGTACACTTTCGTCGCCACGCTTGTTCCTAAGCACCATGGTCATGTCGGCGGTTGAGTCTTGCCAGCCAATATTGCGACGATCAGCCTCTTCAGCAATTGCCAGCCCTTTTTGTTCTGGTGTTTCAGCCATCGCTGCAAACGGGGCCAACAGCGTAGCGCCGAGCAATAGTGAAGCGAAAGTTTTATTCATTGAGTTGTTCTCCTTAAACACTCTTGTTCGTTAAAATTGTATTGGTGACGTCGCTTATAGTGGATTCTGATGACGGCGTCCGTTGTCTCCGCTTTGCAAGGTACAATAGTAGCGGTGGTAAAAAGAAAAAATCAACGAGTAAGGCAACAACAATCGTTACGGCCGTTAATAATCCCATTTGAGAGTTAAGACCAAAATCTGACAGTGCCAGTACCGAGAAATTGGCAAACAGAATAATAGTCGTCACAAACAAGGCAACCCCTACGGTACTGAAAGCGTACCGAATAGCATCTTCTGTTCCAAGCCCTGCTTCGCGTTTTGCCCGTAAAAATTTGCTAAGAAAATGTACGGAGTAATCGACCACAATGCCGAGTGTCATGCCTGCGACCACTGACAACCCTAAGCCAACGCGGCCAACGAACATGCCCCACAGCCCAAAGGCAACCAGTGCAGGGAGCAAGTTGGGGAGTAGACTGATCATACCGTATCGGAAAGAACGAAGACTGACTGCCAGCATGGCCGATATCAGCAGCAATGCCAGAAAAGTACCTTCAAGCATGGTTCTCACGTTCCGGTAGCCAATATGTGCAAACATCACATCACTGCTAGATCCTTCCCCTATGGTTAAACCTGTGGTGTTGTGTTGAATCCACTCATTGGCACGTGATTGTAACGACAAAAGCTGATTGGTTGAAAGGTTTCTTACCGTTACAGTGAGACGTGTTGCTGATTTATCAACATTCACCTGATTGTTCAGATCAAGACCAAAGGGCAGAGACATTTCGTAGAGCAATAGGTACTGGGCAGCCAGTTCGCGGCTGTCGGGTAGGGTATACCACTGCTCGTCATCGCTGTGCATGTTTTTATTGAGTCGCTTCATGACATCGGTGAAGGTATTGACATGCACGACCTCGGGTTGCAGTCTGAACCATTGGGTGATGTTCTCCAGCTGAACCAAATAGTCGGGGTCGCTAATGCCACCGCTATCGCCTGCCTCAATGGAGTACGAGATATTGTTCAAACCGGTGAGGTTCTCTCGGGTAAAGTCTCCTGCCTGTCGTTGCGGCATACTTTTATCGAAGTATTCCGACCAGATGTCATTCAACTCGTTAGAGGGTAAAAACGCCCCGCATCCCAGAATGACTACAACGCTCAGAGCCAGCACTTTTCGATAATTGGCAATCAGTATTTCTGCCAGACGACTGATCCAGCCTACCTTGTTTTCGGCGTCTTTCTTTACCTTAATCGGCAAGATGACGAGAAGTGCGGGCAGTAGGGTAATAGAGAGCGCCCAGGCGGCAAAAACGCCAATAGCGACAATATTTCCCAAGTCTCTAAACGGAGGTGCATCGCTGAAATTCAGTGAGAGAAAGCCGACCAGGGTGGTAATGCTGGTAAGAAATACCGGTTGGTGATTGATACGAAGGCTTTCGCGAATCGCCGTTTTTTTATCTTCGCCCATTCTCATGTGGTGGAAGAAGGTCACCAGTATATGAATACTATCGGCTATGGCCAAAGTGAGTATCATGGTGGGGGCATTGGCGGCAGGGGGAGACATGTGAATGCCCGCCCAGATAGCAATACCCTGTGCAAATAGAATGGAGGTAATAATAACGGCCAATGTCACCAGTGTGCCACTGATGGTGGTAATCAGACTGCCACTGGCCACGAACATATAAATGGCAATACAGAGTAGCGCAATTAAAAACGCGAGAGGCACAATATGGCTCAAATCGAACAGGCTGGCTTCTTTGAACGCGTAGTTATTAACCACTCGCCCGGTAAGATAGATATCTACATTCGGGTACTGCGCTGCAAATTCAGCTTTCAATGCTCTTGCGGCGTCAATAACCTGTGGTAGCTCTTTGGTATTGTTGACGCCGGGTATCTCTACCGTTATGTTAACCGCCGTGACACGGCTGTCTTCAGAAATCAGCCGTTTAACCAGAGAGGGCTCGTTTAATGCCACTGCTTCTGCGTGGCTTAATTCGGCGGGAGATCTTCGCAGGGCGTCATGTACCAGGTCTTGTACCAGAAGATCATCTTCTTCCGCCTCAGTGTGTTGATAATTGGTAATTGAGTCGACCCGTTGTGAGTAGGGCAGCTTCCACGCTTGTTCGGTAAGTGCCTCAACCAATGAAAGGGTCTGGGGCGAAAAAGCTTTGCCATCCTTAGGTGCAATGACAAACATAACACTGTCATTTTTAGTGTAATTACCTTGCAGCTCTTCAAATGCCTGGAGCTGTGGATTGTCTTCACTAAAAAATATTCGATAGTCTGAATCAAATTTAATATCAGGTAAATTGGTGGCGGCGACACCCACAATAGTCAGTGCCAGCAATGCCGTGATAATGAAATGGCTGACGATCCATTGGTTAAATTTATCTATCATATCGGTTTGCCCAGAATGCGCTAATGTTTAGCGGTTTCCTAATAGTTACAACCTTATTAGGCCCATAGCAGTTGCGCTACATTGTTGTTAAGTAAAGCTTGGAGCGTGTAAGTGACCATAGGTCAGAATGTTACATTAAACGCTGTGGTGGTAATTGGCAAACGAATAATTATTCCTTTCAGATGAGTTATACTCACCCGAAAGGGGGCTTTTTACTCTATTTTCGGTTTGAAAAAATAAGTCGAGATGGCTCAGTGAATAGGTTGTCGAGATATTAAAATCTTTATTCCAGATAGGGATTAACTGAGGAATAGCGACGGGAGAATTATCAAAAGCTGCTTTATGGAGTGATATCGAGAAACAACAATATAGTCTCTTGCTGATTATGGTATATCAACATTCGTTTAGCAGCCCCCCCAAATAAAGATGACCCTTTAAAAGTGTTTCCGTATAACATCGAATAAGCTGTTTGTAATGTTGTATCTCCAATGATGGGTAGGGGGGTATGATATTGTG
>JBFKTM010000227.1:0-5672 GCA_041636295.1 Oleiphilaceae bacterium | reverse complement strand
TCATACTGGCGCCTCGGTTTTTCTGGTTCGCCCCTGACGTCGTTCAAACAACGATTAGTCATTTTAGTCCGCAACACATTAATCAACTACAACGGAGTATATAGTGAATTCCTCTTCCGATCAGAACCCCGATCAGAAACCACCGCAGAGTGATCAGCTTGATGCCAGCGAAGGCATTCCCGCCCCTGAAGGCAAAGCCAATTTAATCGATACCGACTACGTAATCGGTCAGGATAATATCTCTGGGCAACTCTCTTTTTCGCTGGATATTCACGGCAAGGTATTTGGTGTTTCCGCGCTGATTACGGTGCTGTTTGTCGTTATTACGTTGGCACTTCAAAATGAGGTTGAGCCGGTTTTCAGTGCATTGCGTGGCTGGTTAACCAGTAATCTTTCCTGGTTCTTCTTGTTGGCCGGCAACATATTTGTAGCGCTCTGCCTCTTTCTGATCCTCTCTCCGTTGGGCAAGGTTCGAATCGGGGGGATGGAGGCCAGTCCTGATTACAGCTATGTGGGATGGTTTGCCATGTTGTTTGCTGCAGGTATGGGCATCGGGTTGATGTTTTACGGGGTGTCTGAGCCTATGTCTCACTTTTCCTCGTCTATTGGCGGTATCACTATTGGTGATGGGGGGAGCAGAACTGATTGGGCTCCGCTGGGTGCTGCCGCTAATGATCCGGAGTTGGCTCGTGAATTGGGAATGGCAGCCACAATCTTCCACTGGGGGTTACACCCTTGGGCGATTTATGCCATTGTGGCACTGGCGTTGGCGATATTTTCATTTAACAAAGGGTTGCCGCTAACAATCCGTTCGATTTTCTACCCGATTCTGGGGGAGCGGGTGTGGGGCTGGCCTGGCCATATCATTGATATCCTGGCGGTACTGGCCACACTGTTTGGGCTAGCAACATCATTGGGCTTTGGTGCTTCACAGGCGACAGCCGGTTTGAATTATCTGTTTGATATTCCTGATGGGGATGCCACCAAGGTGTTTCTCATTATCGGGATTACTGCGGTCGCCTTAATATCGGTTGTTGCTGGGCTGGACGCCGGAGTGAAACGTTTATCCGAGATTAATATGGTGCTGGCGTTTCTGTTGTTGGGGTTTGTTATTGTTGCTGGGCCGACGTTGTTATTAGCGACCGGTTTGTTTGAAAATCTAACGGCTTATCTTACTCATTTACCGGCCCTCTCCAATCCATTTGGTCGGGAAGATGCCAACTTTAGTCAGGGCTGGACGGCGTTCTACTGGGCGTGGTGGATCAGCTGGTCACCTTTCGTCGGCATGTTTATAGCGCGGGTCAGTCGGGGGCGCACGGTAAGGGAGTTTTTAATTGCTGTGTTGCTGGTGCCTTCACTGGTTTCGGTTATCTGGATGACAGCCTTTGGTGGCACCGCCATTGAGCAGTATGTTGGTGAAGGTTTTGCTGGTGTAAAAGAGGCTGCACTGGAAATAAAACTGTTTGAAATGCTGGGGCAACTGCCGCTGTCATCAATTACCTCATTTTTGGGGATTGTTCTGGTTGTAGTCTTTTTTGTTACGTCTTCGGATTCCGGTTCGCTGGTGATTGATACTATTACAGCGGGCGGTAAAGTCGATGCGCCGGTACCCCAACGGGTATTCTGGGCGATTACCGAAGGTGTTATTGCCATCGCACTACTGCTGGGAGGCGGATTGTCTGCACTGCAAGCCATGGCAGTATCCACGGGGCTGCCGTTTGCCATCGTACTGCTGGTCGGCTGTATCTCGATTATTCAGGGGGTCAGTAGCGAGCCACGGCCAGGGAAACAGTCGGTCAAATAGCGAAGCTAGGGTTCGATTGCTTTCTGCTTGAATGCGATACCCTTAACACCAGAGTTCACTTACGGTGGTCTCTGGTGAAAAGTGGTGAGCAATTTCTGCTTGTAAAAGCTCTGCCGTTGCCAGTGCATCGGATAGGGCGTGATGTGCATTGTAGGGCGGCAACCCATAGCGCAGCCGACTCTCGTATAGTCTAATCGGAGTCTCGCTGCGACGGAATATACGAGTAAGCCAGGCCCAGCGGGTCTCTCTATAGAGTCTGGCTTCCAATTCCATAGTATCGATTACCGGAAACAGTAACGGCTCTTTCAATATTCGTCGGGCGTAGGCGTTGAGAAAATTACGTTCTATGTGATGATAATGCACAACCACCAAGCGGCCTTGTAACGCCTCAAGTATTTCATCCATTAAGCTGTTGAGTGTTGGCGCTCCCTCCAGGTCTGAGTGTGTAATTCGATGGAACGTGACTGAGGTTGAGGTCAGTGCTTTATCCGGTTTTACCAGCCAGTGTTTGGCCTTAGACGACTGAATACGTGTAAGGGTGAATGGCACCACCCCAACACTGACGATAACATCTCGTCTTGAATCCAGCCCTGTGGTTTCTAGATCAAGTGCGACCAGAGGAGCTTGGTCGATAGGCGTGTTTGGGTCTGGACAGCCTGCGCGATAAAATTGTTTCAGGCGCGGGTCAATTACATTACCCGCTTTTTCAGCCATAAATTCGGGCCAGCTTAGCGTGTTGTTTGTCGTCGTTTTATCTTTATGAAGTAATGCCATAACGTCAGTGTGTACGGACTTTAAATGCTGGCATGGGGTAACGGAACCCCAGAAACTTCTGTGCGTTACTCAATACCTGAAAGGCATCCTTCAGATGGTGGCGGTCACTGGCTGACACATTTCCCGGACGAACACTGTTGCCGGGTTCCCGGTCGGCCTCGATATCATGGACCTGATGGTTGATTCTGACCATCGCAATGAACTCCAACGCGTGCCCAAGACGTTCGCTGACACCTTCGGGAAGTAGTTTGGTTTGATTGATGTCTTCCAGTCGATCGAAGGAGTTCTGAGCGCGTGAGGCGCAGGCCAGGGCATGAACACGGATCAGGTCCGTCAGTGGCGCAGTGCCTCGTCGCTTTAGGTTAATCGTATCTTTATGTCGGCCATCTTCCTCCAATACGAAGGTGCGGAATAGCCCCAATGGTGGGGTCCGATTGAGCGCGTTGCGGGCCATGGCTGCCAGAAAACGAGGGCTCTGTGCCGCCTGTTCGGCGATCAGGTCTTGCAGGGTTTCGGCATACTCTTCCTGACCGTAGACACTGTCCAGATCAAAGAAGATCGAACTGTGTAACAGCTTTTCTGGATTAGGGGTGGCAATCCAGTCACCAAAGGTCTTTTTCCAGACATGCAGTGGTTGGCGCCAGCGTGGGTTTGTGGCCATTATCTCGCCCTTACAGTAGCTATAGCCGCACTCGGCCAGTCCATCGCTGACGCGACGGGCTAATTCCTGAAAATAGCCGTCATGTAGTTCAGGGTTAAATTGGTCGTCCAGTACCAGTGCGTTGTCCTGATCGGTAATGATCGTCTGTTCGTTTCTTGCCATCGAGCCAAGCGCAATAAAACAGTAGGGAACAGGCGGAGGGCCAAGTTCTTCTTCTGCCAGCTCCAATAATCGCCGGGTGAAACTGCGGCCAATGGTGGAAAGTGCGTTGCCTACCATGCGGAAATCAGCACCCTCTTTAACCGTTCGCACGAATGTTTGACGTACTTCGCGGGAGAGCTTGGCCAGCCCCTTGGCGTTGGGTTGATTAAAAATATTGCTTACCAGAAACAGGCTGCTATTTGTTTCATAGCGAATAATGTCGGCCAATGAGAGTAAACCAATCGGCTGCCTGCGGTAGGTTACGGGTAGGTGGTGGACGTTGTTGCGTAGCATGATCAACATCGCTTCATAGACCGATTCATCGAACTGGATAGACAGCGGCTTTTCAGTCATTATCTCAGATACGGGGGTTTCTTGTGATTTTTCGGCGGCCAATACCCTGGTGCAGAGATCCCGATCTGTCAGAATACCCAATAACTGTGGCGGTGGATCGGATGATTCTGCTACATCTGACGAGACTACCAATAAAGCCGAGACACTCTCTTCTTGCATTAGCTTTGCAGCCTGATGTACGGTTTCTGTGGGCTTAATCAGTGCAGGCGCTCGTGCCACCAGCTTGCGCACTCGGGTGATCATCAGGTCGTTGTCTTTTTGCTGCTGCTCCACCGTCGCTTTCAGCCGGGTGCCTTCCACCTCAACAAAGTCGGCAAAGTTGTCATCTTCGGAACAGAGCTGATCAAACATCGACTCAGGAATCAGGTAGATTAGGGTATCTTCAATCGCCCGGGCCGGAAATCGAACACGCCGATTACTCAACAAACCCGCATGCCCGAATATGTCTCCCTCACTCAGGCGGTTATAGAGTTGCCCTGTGCGGCGAAAAATCTCAACGGCACCACTGCGAACGTAGTAGAGGTCATGAATTTCCTGGTTGAGCTGCAGAATCTCGCTACCTGCCCGGTAGTACACTACATCAACCTGGCTGGCGACTTCGTCAAGTTGTTCATCGGAAAGGCCGTCGAAGGGAGGGTAGAGCCCCAGATGATTTCGGATGTCCAATAATTCTGCGACCATTCTGCACCTGTTTATTAAGCGACAATTACGCCCGGTATCACGCTATTACTGCCGCATGCTCTGCGGTGTTACGCGCATGACCTCTTCAATGGTTGTAAGGCCTGCTCCTACCTTATTTGCACCACTTAACCTTAGGCTATGCATACCTTCTTTAATGGCCTGTTTACGCATGCCTTCCAGATCACAGTGATCGGTAATATAGGGTTTGATGGTATTGCTGAGGGGCATGATCTCGTAAACGCCAGCCCTTCCTTTATAACCGGTATCCCTACATTCGAGGCAGCCCACTGGGCGGCAGGTGTTGGACGGCAGGGGGGCTCGCCACGGGGTGGTTATGCTTTTCCAGGCATCCTCATCAATAGGGTGAGGCTGTTTACAGTTGGGGCAGAGTGTACGGACCAGGCGCTGTGCCATAACGCCTAGCACTGTGGCTTTTATAATGTAGGAGGGCACACCCAATTCTAGCAACCGTGTGATGGCACTGGGTGCGTCGTTGGTGTGCAGGGATGAAAGTACCAGGTGGCCGGTTAACGCAGCCTGGGTAGCCATTTCTGCGGTTTCCAGATCCCGGATCTCACCAATCATGATAATGTCAGGGTCTTGCCTCATTAATGCTTTAATGCCCCGGGCAAAGGTTACATCAATATTGGGTTGCACCTGCATCTGGTTAAACATCGGTTCTATCATTTCGATCGGGTCTTCGATGGTGCAGACATTCACTTCGCTGGTGGCCAGTTGGCGCAGGGTCGAATAGAGTGTGGTTGTTTTACCAGACCCGGTGGGGCCGGTGACCAGAATAATGCCATTGGGTTGGCGGGCCATGCCTTCCCAGCGTCGGCTGTCTTCTGCGGAAAATCCAAGATCGGGAAAAGAGCGCAACAGCACATCCGGGTCAAAGATCCGCATCACCATTTTTTCACCAAAGGCAGTTGGCAGCGTGGAGAGTCGCAGCTCGATCTCTTTGTTCTTCTCCCCTTTGGTTTTAATTCGGCCATCTTGCGGTTTGCGTTTCTCCGCAACGTTGAGCCGCCCCAATATCTTAAGACGGCTGACTACAGCAATGCCTACTTGTGCTGGAAATTCATAAACGTTATGCAGTACCCCATCAATGCGGAATCTTACCTGTGCAATTTCCCGTCTCGGTTCGATATGGATATCACTGGCCCGTTGCTCAAATGCATACTGCAGCAACCAGTC
>JBFKTM010000226.1:0-5686 GCA_041636295.1 Oleiphilaceae bacterium | reverse complement strand
TTCAAAATTAGGGTCTCGCATTTGAGGCATGGCAATCAAAAATTGATTGCGTAGTGATTTCATTTGCTCGCTCATAGTCTAAGTATCTGTCCAGCATCCGGCTTTAGCAAGTAGAAAGGTCAGTTATTGCCACCAAAAAAGTTTACTCCCCCTTAAACTCCAGGGTACGAATTAACTCCAACACATCACGTTCTTTTCGAACCTCCTCAGGAAAAGGAGAAAACGGAGAGGCCATTCGAACAATTTTTAATGCTTTATCATCCAGCACATTATTACCCGACGATTGTAGAACCTTCATCTCTTTTAACGTGCCGTCGGGCCATATTGCAATTAACAATCGAGGCCGACCATATAACTTTGAGCGTGCTTCTTCTGGAAAATTCAGTGCACCAATTCGCTCTATCTTATTTTTAACTTGATCAACGTACTGCGCATCAACTGCTTTCATAGTCGATGCCGCATTCAAGCGAGTCACACGCGGCCGCTTGGAGTACTCTCGCTGCTGCTGCTCAAACTTTGCTTCCAGACTGGCAATCTCGAAACTTCTGGCCAACAGGGATTTTTTAGGTTTCTGAACCGGTTCAGGTGTCGGTGCTTGGGTATTTTCTATTACTGGAGACTTACGAGGGGCCGTAGCCTGCGCCGCAATGACGGATTTTTCTTTGGTTATCGGCTTCGGCTGGCTGACGGGTTGAGGGCGAACCTGATCGGTCTCCCTAACAACAGTATCTCTATATTGCGCCTTCTCAGGCGTACTCAGCTGCGCTTTCTCTTCAGCAGTACCACTCCCTGCCTGATTCGCCTGAGCAAGAAAGTCGGCCTTTTCCGGTACTTCCTCATCATCATATTGCGCTAAGGTAATTTCCATGGTGTGAGGGGCGGGCTTGAGATCCTCAAGATCGAAGGTGACGCCCAACACAATAATTGCGTGCAACGCCAGCGCTAAAAAAAGTGTAAAACTTAATCTGTCCGCGGCCCCTGCGGTTACCACTGCTGCTGACATCGCCGTTACTTGCCTTTTCGTATAAAATTCAAATTGTTGGGATAGTGTTTAGGTACTGCCACCCCTATCAAAAGAGCACCAGGCAGCGATTCTCGCTAGTCTGACTTCTCCCTTCACTTTTGTCCAGAGAGAAAGCATACACAGCATCGCTGCCAACCACTACTAATCAGACATGATGTCACTTGTCACTTGTCACTTGTCACTTGTCACTTGTCACTTGCAATTTTACCTAACCCCTTTCACTTTTTCCTCAATCTTATCCATCAACTGACCGGCGATATCCAAACCAAAGTCTCGATCCAGCTCACGAATACAGGTGGGGCTCGTGACATTAATTTCTGTCAGGTAGTCACCAATTACATCAATTCCAACAAACAGCAGCCCTTTCTCTTTTAAAACAGGCCCCACCTGTTCACAAATCCAGCGATCACGATCCGTTAAGGGCCTTCCCTCTCCTCGCCCACCAGCTGCCAGATTCCCACGATTCTCTCCAACAGCAGGTATTCTAGCCAAGGCATAGGGAACTGGCTCACCATCGATCAGCAATATCCGCTTATCACCATCAACAATTTCCGGGATAAACTTCTGAGCCATCACCTGATGTTCACCATGCTGGGTTAAGGTTTCCAAAATCACACCGATATTGGCATCCCCCTCTTTCACCCTAAAAATATTAGCCCCCCCCATACCATCAAGGGGCTTGAATATCACATCACGGTGGGTTTCGAAAAAACCACGCAACCGACGCTTATCTCGTGACACCAACAACTCCGGGCAGCACTGAGGAAACTGGGTTGCGAACAGTTTTTCATTACAATCTCTCAAACCCTGCTGACGATTAACCAGTAGTACCCCCTCCTGCTCTGCACGCTCCAACAAGTGCGTCGCATATAGAAACTCACGATCAAACGGAGGATCTTTGCGCATCAGAATGGCGTCCAGTACTGCCAACTCCCGATCTTCACTTTTAGACAACTCGTACCATTTATGGGCATCTTCCTCAACAGTCACTCGCGCCATGGATGCTTTCACAACACCCTGCTCAAGATACAGATCTTTCAGCTCCATATAATAGAGCTCCCACCCTTTTCGCTGTGCCGCCAGCAACATTGCAAAGGAACTATCTTTTACAATATTGATGTCGCTGATGGGGTCCATCACTATTCCGATTTTTATCGTCATAAAATGCCTACTAAGTTCTCTTTTTTGTACTAACCTTATGTTAGAAAGTGCAGTTAACTCTATTACGTTAGCGTGCAAACCTTATCATTGCACTAAAGTGGGGGTCACTTATCATTCTGTCAAGGTTTGTGACATTTATATACAAAGTATTTCTTTCTAAAGATTTTCAAATAAACTATAAATAATAATTGTTTATAGAATGCTTCAGGATTCTGTGTTAAAAAGGCACGTTAACATATTGGCCATCACGGAACTTAGCAGGCCATTCCATGGCCACAACAAAAGATAAAATGACCTTATAAGCTCAGGGCAGTTGGACAATGGAAGACAATTTTGAAAACCTGAAAATCATGGTGATTGATGACAGTAAGACAATCCGTCGTACTGCAGAAACACTATTAAAGAAGGTTGGCTGCACAGTTATCACCGCCACCGACGGCTTTGATGCTCTCGCAAAAATAGCAGATTCCCATCCAGACATCATTTTTGTGGATATCATGATGCCACGACTGGATGGTTATCAGACGTGCGCTCTGATAAAAAACAATAGCTCTTTCAAATCAACACCGGTCATAATGCTCTCAAGCAAGGATGGCCTGTTTGATAAAGCGAAAGGTAGAATTGTTGGATCAGATCAATATCTGACCAAGCCATTTAGCAAAGACGAGCTACTTGGCACTATTAAAACGCACATGCCAAACAGTTAAGCGTTTAATGTTACACGCTTAATAAATCAAATTAGTAGTCAGGAGATTCATCGGGGGAACCATGGCTCGCATTTTAATTGTTGATGACTCGCCGACCGAAGTCAGAAAAATTTCAACCATTCTGGAGAAGCACCAGCACGAAATCATTACGGCAGACAATGGCGCAGATGGAGTGGCTACCGCACGCTCTGAACAGCCTGATCTTGTTTTAATGGATGTTGTTATGCCGGGCTTAAACGGTTTTCAGGCAACCAGACAGCTTACTCGTGCTGCAGAAACTGCTGATATCCCAGTAGTAATCATTACCACCAAAGATCAGGAAACTGACCGCGTTTGGGGTACACGACAAGGCGCCAAGGGCTATTTAGTCAAGCCTGTTAACGAGGACGATTTGATTAATACCATTAATCAACTTCTCTCATAATTGATCAGGTAACACTAGATATGTCTGCACAGACAGCCCCTTTTGCTGTTCTCTCCGATATCGCCAAGAGAAGTAAAACTTTCGCAGAAGGCCTTCCGGCTCAGGAAGAGGCTATCGAGCTATGGAGCGGCATCGGATTTACCCTCGCCGGGGAGCGTTACGTTGCTCCCATGGGCGAAGTAATAGAAATTCTCCATGTACCTCGCTTCACGCAAATCCCAGGTGTTAAAAACTGGATGTACGGAGCCGCCAATGTGCGCGGCCGACTACTTCCAATAATGGATCTGGGCTTGTTTTTTGGCTTATCAAGAGCAGCCATTTCGACTAAAGACAGACGGGTACTGGTGGTGGAGCACGGCGAACTGCTCAGTGGGCTGGTCGTCGACAGTGTACAAGGTATGCAATATTTTGCGGTAGATGGCTTTCAGGATACGGTTGAGAATGTCACCCGTTCAATGGCGCCATTTATAAATGGCGCATACGTTAAAAACGACGAAATCTGGAAGGTGTTCAGTGCATTCACACTGACTGAGGATCCGGGTTTCCTAAACGTATCCCAGTGGTAACTATGATTTTGAAATCAGAATCACTCGAAAACAAAAACCTAGAATCAAGAGGCCGGGAGCCAGAAAATGAAAAGTAAATCTGGAAAGTTTAATTCAGGCCAGGGCAACAACACCCTCCTCCTTGGGTTAGGTGGAATATTGGTCGCCCTGCTACTCTTTCTTGCTTATGTATCATTCATAATAGTAAGGGGCAGTAACTACGATAAAGAATATGCCGGTCATGCGAGTGATCTTCGAGTGTTATCGCAAGAAATTGCAAAAAACGCATCAGAAGCATCGGGTGGTAAGTCAGAAGCGTTCGATCAGCTTAAACGATCCCGTGATGATTTTGATAGAAAACTTAACCTGATCGTACAGGGTAATCCTGAAACCAAATTGCCCCCCAGTGAACTGGCTGCTGAAACAGGGGTTGTTAAGCGTTGGAACGAAGTAAAAAACAACGCCGACCAGATTCTAGCCAACCAGGATACGGTTCTTTCTTTGCACCTGGTTGCAGAAACACTGAACGAAACCATTCCACAACTACAGGTTGAATACGACGACGTTGTTCAGATTCTACTGGAAAACGACGCACCGGCTGATCAAATTGCCGTTGCGCAGCGCCAGTCGCTACTTGCCGAACGTATTGTTCGCAGTGTAAACAACGTTCTATCCGGTGATGAAGACGCCGTCATTGCCGCTGACCGATTTGGTCGTGATGCCAAACTGTTTGGCCGTGTATTAAATGGCATGGTCGAAGGTAACAATGTAATGGGCATCAGTCAGGTAACCGATGAGGATGCCATCTACGGCCTTGAAGCCATTGCCGAGATGTTTGAGTTTGTTAACGAAAACGTTGATGCCATTCTTGAAACCTCACCAGAACTATTTAAGGTGCGAAAAGCAGCCAACAACATTTTTGAAGACTCCCAGGCCATACTCAAAGAGACATCAACACTCTCTACCCGTTTCCAGACGCAAGCTGAAGCACGCTTAATCAGCCCAACACTGGCCTATATCATTCTGGGTGCCGTTATCGCCGTTATCGTCTTAATTGGTCTTTCACTTTTCCGTGAGAGTCAGGCTCGCCTGCAAACCACGACCGAACAAAACGAACAAAACCAGAACGCAATCTTGCGACTACTTGATGAACTGGCTGACCTTGCTGATGGTGACTTGACCACAGAGGCAACGGTAACCGAAGATTTTACTGGAGCCATCGCTGACTCTATTAACTTCGCGATCGACCAGATGCGTGGTCTGGTAAAAGCTATTCGAGACACCGCCGTACAGGTAGCAGCAGCAGCCCAGGAAACCCAGGCTACAGCAATGCATCTGGCAGACGCATCTGAGCACCAGGCTCAAGAAATTGCCGGGGCATCTGCTGCGGTTAACGAAATGGCGGTCTCTATCGACCAGGTATCCTCTAACGCGGGCGAGTCCTCTGCGGTTGCGGAAAGATCGGTTGCGATCGCGAAAAAGGGTGCCGAAGTGGTACAAAACACTATTCGCGGCATGGACACCATTCGTGAACAGATTCAGGAAACGTCAAAACGTATCAAACGTCTTGGTGAATCGTCCCAGGAGATCGGTGATATCGTATCGCTTATCAACGATATCGCAGACCAAACCAACATTCTGTCGTTGAACGCTGCAATCCAGGCATCGATGGCGGGTGATGCCGGTCGAGGCTTCGCGGTTGTTGCCGACGAAGTACAGCGACTGGCAGAACGTTCATCTGCGGCAACAAAACAGATTGAAGCACTGGTTAAAACCATCCAGACCGACACCAACGAGGCCGTTATCTCGATGGAACATACCACTG
>JBFKTM010000225.1:0-5703 GCA_041636295.1 Oleiphilaceae bacterium | reverse complement strand
ACCGATCCAGGCGGTGTCTTGCCGGGCTGGTTAGTAAACTCATTAATTGTTGATATTCCCGTTAAATCACTGCAAGCACTTGAACGTGTTGCCCAATTGGACAAATACCAAGACGCCAACATTATTTATGATGAACAGGGCATAATTAAAGGAGTTGACTCAAAATTGAGCCACCAGGCTACCACAGACTAGCAGGCGCCCCTAAAATAGAGATGAATGTCATCGTTCATCTCTATTAAAAGCCCCTTCCCTGTCACATTTCTTCACGCAAAGTCGCTTCACACTTCTCAACACTGCTTTGTAACGTTAAAATGCTCAAAACCGGAAGCACGAAAAGGAATCCATCATGACACTTGTCGCGCGCGACATCATGACCCCCCACATAAAGTCAGTCCCGCAATCATGGACAATGCAGAAGTTCGCAAAGTTTCTCTCTGACAATGAGATCAGCGGTAGCCCTGTGATTGATGAAGAGGGAGAAGTTATTGGTATCGCGACCCTTAAAGATATTGCCGACTTCCACCTAAACAGCGTAACAGGTGATCATGAAAAACGAATGACTGATGAAGAGGTCAAAGAAGCTCGTCGTCTCAGGCAGTTTATTTTTGAAGAGATGATAAAGGTGCCGGTAGAAGTCCGTGATATCATGACGCCTATCGTCTTTTCCGTTGAAGAAGATGCTCCCATTGCTGAAATTGCCGAAATAATGATGGAAGAACACCTTCATCGAATTTTTGTTACTCACGCAGGCCACATCACCGGCATCATCACCACTTATGATCTATTGAAAATAATCGCTGACTCACACTAGGCAATTTTTGTACAATAGGGTCTTCTATCTGTCGACCTAATAACCGACGATAGACGGGGTGAACTTTCCCCCGTCTAGCCATGCGACTATTTCGCCTAAAACAGGATATTTCAACACCGTGAAATGTTTGACTCAAAGACTCCGAGCCATCGACGACACCGAGAAGGCTGCCAGAAGACAGACCATTCTTGATGCCGCCAGAGAGTTATTTTTGTCAGATACCAGCGGCTTACCCTCTGTTATCAGTATTGCTCGCAAGGCAGGCCTCGCCAAAGGCACCGTCTATCTCTACTTTAAAACGAAAGAAGAGATATTTCTGGCCATACTGGCGGAGGATTATGAGGCATTAATGGTTGAGGTCATTGCCCTGCTGGACAATCCTCTAACCCCCGATGAACTGGTAGACAATCTACTGGCAACACTTATTGGCTTCCTCGATCAAAACCCCTTATTCATGCCGCTGGCTAGTATGGCCAGCCCCGTTCTAGAACAGAATGTAGAGATTGAAATAGTCGGTAAGTTCAAGTTAATGCTGGTCGACAAAATCAACCAGATTGATGAACGCTTTCAGGTAACCTTTCCACAGTTTCAGAAAGGCCAGTGCGGCAGTCTGCTACTTCATACCAATGCGCTCATTTTAGGGTTATGGCAAATGCAAAACTGGCCTGAAAAACTAAAACCCCTGCAACAGCAATTTCCATTTAATACTGTCATTCCAGACTTCAAAAAAGATCTCGCCGTTTCACTTAAAAATCTGTGGAAAGGGGCGCTCATTAACCAGTTGCAGCCATCCGAAGCGTAAATCTCGGCCCTAAAAGCGCTTCCATAACCTAAAATTATCTGTAATTATTGTGTTGTGTATCATTTGCATCAGCAAAGTACACCGCGCTCAAGTGAATCCGAGATTTCGCTCATACAGGTATTTATTGCATGGCAGCAACCAAAATTAAAAAGAAAGCATACGTACTCGATACCAACGTCCTTATTCACGACCCCAATGCCATCCTGAATTTCGAAGAGCACCAAGTCATCATACCGATGACGGTACTGGAAGAGCTCGACAAACTAAAAGCCGGAAAACAAGCCATTGCCGCCGATTGTCGTCAGGCCATTCGCATGATTGATCAGATGCTGGGCGATGCGACCCCTAAACAGATTGAAAAAGGGGTGCCTATTAAACGCTCTGAAAAAGGAGAGCCATTGGGCGAAATATCCATCCTGCTAAATCCGGTTGAAGGTAAAGGCCCCCATCTTCCCGACCACCTCAATGACAACAAAATTATCAATAGCCTTGCTGACCTCCAGTCGCTGCATAAAAACCGTGAAATCATTTTAGTCAGCAAAGATATTAACATGCGCCTGAAAGCACGAGGCTTTGGTGTCGAAGCACAAGACTATCACAATGACCAACTGGTCACCGATGTTGATCTACTCCCCACAGGCTATACCGAGTTTGAAAACTCCTTTTGGGATACCATTGATAAAGTAGAGACCGTGCAGCGAGAGGGTGTTACCGAACACATACTGATGCGCGAAGGTATTCTGAAAAATCTACATATCAATGAGTTTGTGCTTGATGTACAAGGGTTTGTTGGCAAAGTCGTTGATTTGGACGATGACCGTATCGTACTTGAAGATATGCACCAGGATGACCTGCTGCAACAAGAGGCCTGGGGGCTGGTTCCCAGAGACATTTATCAGGCCATAGCCCTTCACCTGCTGCTATCACCGGATATTCACTTGGTTAATCTGACCGGAGCGGCCGGTTCAGGCAAAACTATACTGGCACTCGCGGCGGCGATAGAGATGACCGTTGCCAGCAAGCAATACAAACGCATCATTGCCACCCGTAGCGTACAGGGGTTGGATGAAGATATCGGTTTTTTGCCTGGAACCGAGACCGAGAAAATGGAACCCTGGCTAGGCGCGATTACCGACAACCTGGAAGCGCTGCATCAGGATGATGAGAATATGCACGGCAGCGTTGAGTACATTCTCGATAAAGTGCCATTGCAATTTAAGTCAATGAACTATATTCGTGGCCGCAGCTTTCAGTACAGTTTAATCCTGATCGACGAGTCTCAAAATCTAACGCCTCATCAAATCAAGACCATTATCACCCGCGCGGGTACGGGTAGTAAGGTCGTCTGCCTGGGTAATCTGGCACAGATCGACACACCCTATCTTAGCCCACTCAGTTCAGGCTTAACCTACATGACGGAGCGCTTTAAGCGCTTTAAACATGGCGGACATATTCATCTGAAAGGGGTTCCGAGGTCAATACTGGCTGAGTTTGCTGAAGCTAACCTCTAACAGGGGCATGCGATACAACCGGCCTACCCTATGAAGTTACTGAACAGACTCCGCATGCCGGGTCTTTCTTTAACTTCATGGTTCGCCACTCCATTGTCATGGCATCCAGTAGCAGCAGTTTGCCGATTAACGGCTGCCCGATTCCGGCGATTAACTTTACTGCTTCCATGGCCTGAACCGAACCAATAATCCCCACCAGCGGAGCCATGACACCCGCTTCAGAGCAAGTTAGCTGTTCTTCAGAGATATCCGAGTAAAGACACTGGTAACAGGGTGCGTCATCACGGCGGGTATCGAACACAGAAACCTGCCCTTCCATACGTATCGCAGCCCCGGAAACTAGCGGTGTTTTATGCTCTACACAGGCTGCATTAATCGCAAACCGCGTAGCAAAATTATCAGTTGCATCAATCACCACATCAGCTGCTGACACCGCCTTCGCCAGCGTGTCACCCTCCAGCAACTTCGCTTCAGCGATGACTTTAATTTCTGGATTAATGCGAGCAACGGCGCGCGCGGCCGAATCGACTTTTTTATCACCGACATCAGAGAGCGTATGGGCAATCTGTCGTTGCAAGTTGGATAGGTCCACCTCATCAAAGTCAACCAGATGCAAGGTGCCCACGCCGGCCGCTGCCAGGTACAATGCGATGGGAGACCCCAGTCCGCCCATACCAATGATCAACACCCGGCTAGTTAGCAGCCGAGACTGCCCCGCAATATCAAAAGCCGGCAGCATAATCTGGCGGCTATAACGTAGCAGCTGCTCATCATTAAAGTCATAATCATCTCGACCTGTGGTACTGCCATGCTCACGGTGTAACGTCATAATTTAATCACCTTGCCAGCGGCCTGCTGTCACGCGGTCATTGCCAGACAAATCTTGAAAGCTGGATACTGAACAATAGCCTTCCATTTCAAATATCTTGCGCACTGCACACGCCTGCTGGAATCCGTGCTCAACCATCAGCCAGCCCCCTGTTTTCAAACAGCGAGTCGATTGCTTGGCGATCTGCACAATATCCTGCAGCCCTTGTTCAGGAGAAACCAGGGCCGATGCAGGCTCAAATCTGACATCGCCCTGAGATAAATGGGGGTCACTATCTGCAATGTAAGGAGGGTTGCTAACAATTAGGTCGAAAGAAGCAGAAGGCAGGTCTTCGCACCACGACCCTTCGCGAAATTGAACCCTTTGCAGCTGATTTAATTGGGCATTTTGCTGCGCCAACCTCACCGCATCAGCCGACTGGTCAACACCAGTTACCTGCCAGTTGAGTCTCTCGGAAGCCAACGCCAGGGCAATAGCACCGGTGCCGGTGCCAAGATCAACAACATTGAACGGGCCGTCTGAAAGTGCCTCCAATGCAACTTCTACCAGTCGTTCGGTATCAGGCCTGGGAATTAAGGTGGACGGGTTGACTTTGAGCGGTAACGACCAAAACTCGCGGACTCCGGTGATATACGCGACCGGCTCACCTTGACGCCGACGCGCTAGCAACTGGTTAAAAGCAGACAACTGCTCACTATCCAACTCTCGCTCCGGCCAAGTATAGAGGTAGACACGCTCTTTACCTAAAACATGACAGAGCAACACCTCCGCATCTAGTGCGGCGGTGTCCGACTCGGGGAGTTCGGCCTGTTTAAGTATTTCCGCAATAGTAGAAGACATCAAACCGAAAACGCAGCCATTAGCCTTCGCTTAACGATGCCAGCAGATCGGCTTGATACTCTTGTAACAGTGGCTCAACCACAGGATTCAAATCACCCTCCATTACTTCTGCCAGCTTATAAAGCGTTAAATTGATTCGATGGTCAGTGATTCGTCCCTGTGGATAGTTGTAGGTGCGAATACGTTCCGAACGGTCACCACTTCCCACAAGACTTTTACGTGCATCAGCCTGTTCCTGAGCGGCGGCATCCTGTTGTGAAGTTAATAGCTTAGCCTGCAATAGTGACAGCGCTTTAGCTTTATTCTTATGCTGGGAACGTTCATCCTGACACTCCACAACAATACCCGTTGGCAAGTGAGTAATTCGGATAGCAGAATCGGTCTTGTTAACGTGTTGTCCACCAGCGCCTGACGCGCGGAATGTATCGATTCGGAGATCCGCCTTATTAATATCGACCTCGTCAACCGAGTCGGCTTCAGGCATTACCGCAACCGTACAGGCAGAGGTATGAATTCGACCTTGAGATTCGGTTTCAGGTACCCGTTGCACACGATGTGCACCAGACTCAAATTTTAATTGACCGTATACGCCATCACCGACCAACCGAGTAATGATCTCTTTGTAGCCGCCATGTTCCCCATGACTCTCACTGACCACTTCCACTTTCCAGCGTTGCGTCTCGGCATAGCGAGAGTACATCCTGAACAGGTCCCCAGCAAAAATAGCCGCTTCATCGCCGCCAGTTCCCGCTCGAATTTCCAAAAAGATATTGTGGGAGTCATTCGGGTCTTTCGGCAGTAGTAATTTCTGCAGCTCAAGCCCAAGGGTTTCTTTACGCTCTTCTGCGTCAGCCAACTCCTCTTGCGCCATTTCACGCATATCGGCATCACCGTCTTGAAGCAGCATATT
>JBFKTM010000224.1:0-5722 GCA_041636295.1 Oleiphilaceae bacterium | reverse complement strand
GTATTCAGAGTGATACCGATAAGGTGCGGCGTATATTTTACTCAACGACCGCGCTTATTGGTTTTATCGCCCTTCCAATCTATTTGGGAATTTTCGTGGTTATTCCTGATCTGGTTCCTATTCTGTTTGGTGAAAAATGGTTGCAAAGCGTTCCGGTAATGCAGGTACTGGCATTCTTGGGCATTCTTTTAACGCTGCTCGGATTCAACAACGCGGTAGTGGTTGCCCTTGGGAAACCCCAGTGGCGATTGGCGTTGCAGACGACCGTCGCCGTGTTGAGTGTTTTAGCGTTTTTTATCGTGGTCCAATGGGGGATTGTTGCCGTTGCCGCAGCCTATGTTGTTGTTGGTTATCTATGTGCCCCTGCGTCCATCGTAATGGTTCATAAGCTTATAGAGATCAAGGCGGCCACGTATTTGAAATTGTATCTGGCACCGTTTGGTGGAGCCATCATCATGATGGTTGTGATGTATGGAATTAAAAATAACTTCTCTGGTTCTCCATTATCAGCCTTTGAAATGGCTGTGACCATACTGGTTGGCGGAGTGAGTTATCTATTAACGGTGTACTTGATTACGCCATCACTTATCACCAAAAGCAGTGGGTTTGTTATTAATTTATTTAAACCTAAGACAAGGAGAAGCTAGGTTTAAATTGATATAGAGAGGATTTGCTATGGGGTCAATGAAGATAGCGTTACCGGGCAATGACAGAACCATTAAGAACTGGAAACAGTTTGCTCGGCAGATCAGGCGTCAAAGAGCCCCTTTATTATCAACGTTGGATGAGTTTGAAAACGTCATACTGGTAGCAGGGTGCCAACGCTCAGGCACGACCATGTTAACCAGAGTATTGACCCGCTCGGAGGGGATTATTGACTGTTCGTTCGGACATGATGACGAGTTAGATGCCGCGTTAATTCTATCTGGTCGTGCGGCTAGACCCGTTAACGGGCGTTGCTGCTTTCAGACAACTTATCTTAATGAGTGTTATGAAGAGTACTATCAGCACCCGGGGAAATTCCGCTTGATATGGGTATTGAGAAATCCGTTTTCAACCATCTACTCACTGGTACACCA
Organism: Oleiphilaceae bacterium; assembly: GCA_041636295.1. Classification (GTDB taxonomy): domain Bacteria; phylum Pseudomonadota; class Gammaproteobacteria; order Pseudomonadales; family Oleiphilaceae; genus Alkalimarinus. Next base: position 4,643 of record JBFKTM010000224.1, on the reverse strand, counting down.
CTGGAAACGTTTTGCACTGAACGAATTGTTTGAAGGGTGTGGTGTGAAAGAAATGAATGAGAGCGAGTCGGCGCGTTATAGACGTTTGGGGAGACTCTCGATCAGTCCACTGTTAAGAGCTTGTCTTTCATACAATGCAAAAGTCAGTCAGGTATTTGAGTTACGAAAACACCTTAATAGTGATGTTCTAGCAATCGTAGACTATGACAATCTTGTCAAAAATAAAGAGAAGGTGTTACCCGAGATTTATGATTTCGTCGGTTTGGAATACAGCGGTCGATATGGTGATGCCATTTCTACAAAAAGCCTAAATAAGTCATCCAGGCTATCGACTCACGAACAGTCGGTAATAAATGAGCGTTGTCTGCCTGTTTACCATAATGCGCTAAAAACCGTGACTATTTAGCTTTTTAACCTTCATCTGAATAAGGGGTTAGTAATGCAACAGACACGATACGCCTATATTAAAAATGGTGATGTGATCACACAGCTGGAGCGACTGGAAAAAACCACAGACTCTAAAACAACCAGCGGACCCGATGCGTTTTTAAATGACCTGCTCTCAACGATTGGTAGTAGCCCCATTTTATTGTTAGGGCACGGAACCCGGAATGCTAAATACCATCACCGGAATATCATCGCTAAAGTGTTTTCAGAACGGTTTCAAGTTGTAGGAAAGGCTCCTGCCAGAGCGCTGGCGCTGCTCCGTGTGCTCTTGAATCTTCTGATATTTCGCCCCAATAGAATCGTCTGTGGCCGCACCGGAGGGATTCTCTGGATTTGCACAATTATTTCATGGCTCTATCAAGCACCGTTAGTTCATTCACGTCACAATCAGGTGATCTTTGAAAAGCTCCCTTGGTACCGCCGGTTTGCTTTATCTATTGATCGTTGGTGTATCCGTCATGCGCTGGGGGTGGTGTGCCATGGCCCTTATCTTAAAAAACAGTTGTTGGATATCAATGTGTCGCCTTCCAAAGTGTATGAATTTGATCTCGATTTTTCGGACATGTTAGAAAATGTCGAACCGAGAAGCCAAAACGTTACTGAATTGTTTAATCCATCTACCGTTCTTTTTTTAGGACGTGTACAAGAGAACAAAGGGATATATGACCTATTGAACGCAATGACCAAACCACTGCATCGCTCCAATAATCTCAAACTGGTCTATGCTGGCGATGGACCTGACCTGGAAAATTTGAGACGTGATATAAAGCTGAGAAATCTAACTGAAAAGGTCACGTGTCTGGGGGCAGTTGCACACAAAGATATTGCTAGATTAATGGCCCGTAGCAAGGTCGTCGTCACGCCTACCCGGCCGGAATTTCCTGAGGGTCGCTGTATGGTTGTAATGGAGGCGCAGATTGCGGGAGTCCCCGTTATTGCGCCAGACTTTGGGCCATTTCCCTTTTTGATTGAGCATCAAGTAAATGGATTACTCTTTAAACCCGGTTCACTAGACGACTTGAGTGATCAGTTACATCGAATGTTAGATGATGAACGACTCTACAAAACACTAAAGTCCGGTGCAGAGGCGAGGGGCATTAAATTAAGGCGCCCCGAATACACGTTCTCAGAGGCGGTTCTCAGAACCTTTTCACTACTTCCTGAACAACGATAAAAACAATGCTAAAAACAATGCTTATAAAGTGCTGCTACCAACCAAAAGAGGGTGTTAGTTATGAACCCAGTGCTTCAACAACGTGTTAATCGAATAAAAGGGCGAGTGGAGCTACATTCTCAAGATTTGTACCGGGCAATGCACTGGCACATATTGGGGGGTAAACAACGCTTTAATAGCAACATGCCCAAGTTATTAAATGAATACAAATGGTGTTTTATTTGTGGGTGCAACAACTCAGGAACCAGTCTGTTGCAGAGTATGCTGGATAAAACCGGGCAAACCAGTGCGTTGGAACATGAAGGGCAACGCTATACACGAGTATTAGAGAGAGGTTCAAGGCGCGGCCACGAACGAGTATGGAGCGAGTTTTTAGACGATGTTCGGCTGGATAGTAACGCCACAGGCCATAGCATTCCACGTTTGTTACATGACTGGTTTACTGAAATGCCACACCCTGTTAAACCGATTATCGTAGAAAAAACCACGATGAATGCCGTTCGTATGCCATGGTTGCAAGAAGCGTTTCCTAATAGCCTGTTTATAGGACTGGTGCGGAATGGCTATGCCGTGACAGAAGGTATTCTCAGAAAAGGAAATAAACCGGTGGATAGGGGGGCGAGGCATTGGAATATGGTTAACAAGATAATGGTAGAAGATTCAAAACGGATTGATCATTACCTGCCCATTACTTATGAAGCATTAGTCGACTCTCCAACAGACAGTGCAGAAAAAATCGCTAATTTCATCGGTATTGAACCCGACTCAATGAATGGTTCTATTAATGACAGTTATACATTTAATACCGTTCTGGGTAACCAGTCACAAGGTATAAAGAATATGAATAGCGAGTGCATAGCTTCACTTTCAGATAAGCAAATTCGGACTATACGCAATGAGGCCGAGGAGATGCTGGATTACTACGGTTATTAACCCTAACGTTGGTATATCACATTGAATGTAACGACCTAGTTAGTTCGCATCCTGAAACGTTTTTTCGTCATACCGAAGGATCCACAAGTCGTTGAAAATTAATGGGTCCTGTGATCAAGTCACAGGATGACGAAGGATAATTTATGGTATTTCTGGATAAGAACTAGTTAGTTGGAAGCTAGCTAGCTTTCGCTATGTACCGTAGCAAACACGGCGATACGTCTCTTCTACGTTATGGGCAATAACAGGATACGAACGATGTTGTTTGGCATAGATACGGCCTTTTTGCCCCATCTCGCGGCACCGTTCCGGGTTCTGTAATAGCTCTGCTATCGCCTCACCAAACGCTTTTTCGTCATATCCGACACAGAGTCCGGCCCCGCTTTCTTCAATGACCAAACGTTGCTCTGGGTGGTCATTGGCAACCACAGGCTTTGCTAGCGCCATGTACTCGATCAGCTTTGTGGGCGAGGTTGAGTTGAGTATCGGGGTAGGGTAGAAAGGGGACACACAGACTGAGGCTGTAGCCACTATCTCCCAGGCTTTAGTCATTGGAAGGAAGCCAGTAAATATAACGGAGTCCAAAACCCCCAGCTTCGTCGCCTCATCTTTAAGTAACTCTTCATCTTTTGGGTCAGAACCCGCACCAACGAGGTAGAGTTCAGCATTAGGTCTAACCTTTTTAACCTCTGCGAACGCACGAATTAAAAAGTCCATTTTCCTAACACGTGCCAGCGTTCCGAGATAGACGACGCGGTCGGGCGTTATGTTGGCCGAACCTGTCACCAGATGTTCCGTTTTTTCAAACAGGTCACTGGGCACCCCCATCGGTACTGCTGTCATAGACGATGCCGATACACCATGTTTCATTATGTCTTGTTTCATTTGTTCACTCTGAACCATGACATGATCCGCAAGCCTCATCACGACCCGATAAAGCAAAAATGAAAGGGCCTTACCGCGGATATAATAGAGCAATGGGTAGCGAGCAACGCCGGTAGCCGCACGGTACAGGGAGGAATCGGGAAACGGGTACGACATCCAATAGATATATCGAATACCTCTAACTTTAGCGACAACTAGAGCAATCAGAGCGGAAAGACAGAGATCTTTGACTTGAATAAAATCGTAATGATTCTGTTTAGAGAGCGACCCGATTTTAAAGCTGTTACGAATTTTGTCGATATGGCGCAATATGCGTCGAGTGATTGATCCTCCGGGAAGGTTTCGTCCCACCCAGACAACCGAGTCTCGCCATTGTGTTTTATAGCCACTTTCCGCAGGCTGTTCTGACTGCAGTATCCACTCTATCTGATGGCCTCGTTGCAGTAACTCTACACCAAACAACGTGTCGATATCGGGTCTAAAGGGAGGGTAACGATCTGCAGAAATAAACAGAAAATTCAACTTTTGATCTTTCATTATGACAGAGATCTCCATTGATGATGAGCGTACTGTAATCGTCTTAATTTCGAGGTGATGTGTAGCCTGTTTTATTTTTATTAATTCGATAATAGAAGTTTAGTCCGCTAATTGTCAGCATGAAAGAATTGATCAAAATAAAACCAATTTGATGCATGATCCACCTTTAAAAATTGACGATTACTGCTAAATTGATACAAAGAAGCTCTCTGATATTAAGGGCTTTAAAGAGACATATTGGTTTCGTAGGAAAATAATTAGATTAAGGATAACTGTTGCGGATTCTATATTTCAGGGGCGCTAACGTGAAGCTTGATCAAAAACCGGGGGAGCCAGTCCCCATACTCTTAGAAGAACCCGAACCTTTTTTTATCATCGGGATGAACGGTTCAGGAACCTCCATGCTGGCTGACTGTCTGGGGCGACATCCAGCACTCTATATTGGTCGTCGAGAAGCTCGACTAATCCCTTACCTGATTGAAACAACACCTCGACTGGGTGACCTCACTAATAATAAAAACTTTCTGTCATTATGGGAGGGCGTTTTATCTATTCCAATGTTCCTGCGGCTTAATCAGGGTTTACAGCCTCCTTTGCCGGAAAACTGGCAGGATTTTCCTCGCACTTTAGCGGCGGTGCTTGATGGAACATTTCGCTATTTTGCTGC
>JBFKTM010000223.1:0-5726 GCA_041636295.1 Oleiphilaceae bacterium | reverse complement strand
GTCAACACAGCCACATCAGCTAACAGCTGTACCATTGTGCATATTTTTTCAGGCATGATACACCAGCAACTGAAAGTTCAATATCGAACAAAAATCTTTAAAAGGTGAATGTTGATTACGAGAAATTTAAGAGTTTCAGTGAAAAATAAGGCCGCGCTATAAAGAAGTGAAAAGAAATTGATACTTAATGAGGAGCAAGAGTGTCAAAAGGCGAGGTCGGTATTTTGTCGAATTTGTCACTGCGGGGGTGGCAACCTGTCGGAACAACAAGTTGCACGAATGTCTGATTTTTTGCGCTGGATCTCATTTTGCAACGGGCATAAACATCTCCACCCATTACCTAAATAATGACCACAACGCCTCATATGTGCGCTGAAATTCATTAACAATAGTACCTTCTCCACTGACCACAATATTCTCCTGATTGTAGCGAGAAGCGCTGCGAGTCCAGTTGAAGCTACCATTGAGCAAGATGGTTTTATCAAAGATCGCGAACTTGTGATGCATGTGATTAGGCGTCTGGTCCATTCGAACCGTCACGCCTTTGGCGATGAGTTCATCGATATCACTCCCCATATCTCCAGACTTGTCATTGTCGGTAATGATTCGAATTTCAACCCCTCGCTGATACGCCTTTAAGATGGCATCCGTCAGCGTGTCATCGGAGATTGTGAACACGCAAATATCGATGGAGTGTCTTGCCTGGTGGCAGAGATCGATAATTTTTCGCCGACACTCATCACCGGGGCTGAAGTGAGCACTGCTTTCAACAATGTTTTCACTGCTGCCGCTATCCAGCGTTTTCACCACCTGTTCCAACCACTTCAATACCTTAAAGGTTTGACTGCTGTCTTGGTCAATATATTCACGAGCCAGCGCAAACCCTTTGTTTCGCAGAAAGCGACTTTCATCAACGGAGAGCGAAGGCGACAGCGCCCTTAGCGCTACCTTTTCACCGGTGTCGAGTTTAAGATCATCCAGCGTTTGCCGCAGCTGCTGCTCCAGTTCCTTTAGTTTCATGTGCTCTCCTTCTGTTCCATACAACCCGGATTATTCGTATGAGGTAACAAGATACTGTTTGATCTCTTCTCTGTTTGGATGATCATTGAGCCAGCTTTTAAAGGCGTCTATTTTTTCAAAGTCTTCAGCCCCCACCATCTCGACATAACGCTGTTTAATGAGGTTTTGCATCCGCTCTTTACGTATCTCACGCTGCCAGGCATCGGTAAAAATTTGTGGCAGCTTGCCATGCAGTTCAAGCTGCTTCAGTAGTCGCCACTCCCCTTTATCTAACCAGGCCTCATCACAATGGGTACACAAATCCAGCTTGTTGGCACTGGCCAGTCCGATTTTGAATTTGGTCATGAGGCGGGCGCATTTCGGGCAGACCTGCGCCTTCTCTTCACCCTCAGCCACCTCACTCATAGTATCGAGTGATACTTTCTCATCACTGTCAGTTTGATGATTCTGTGACCAGAATCGATAGTTAAGTAGCGACAACAATGCACCGCCACACTTACTACAACCGGCGGCTATTAAGCCGTTCTCCAACTGGACGGGTTCCAGACGATACCCCTTACATTGAGGACACTGCATAATCGACTCCTATGCTATTCTTCTTTTAAATATTCGCCACGTCGACAGCCACGCCGCCATTACACCCGATAGCGCCCCAAACATATGGGCTTCAAACGAGATACGTGAATCCTGTGGTAATACCCCGTAGATCATTCCGCCATAGAGAAATACCACCAGCAGCGCAATCAGGATATTCAGTAGCCGTCGGTCAAACCACGCCAGTGCAATACTCAGGCTCCACAAGCCAAAAATCCAGCCACTGGCACCAATATGAATGGCCTGACGGCCAAATATCCAGACCAACAGACCACTGCAGGTAATAATAAAAAAGCTGCTCCAGACATAGAGACGGATCGGGCGCAGCAGGCAGAACCAGCTAAAAATAGCGAGGCCAATCAGGTTATTGATCAGATGGCTCAAACTGCCATGCAGCAACGGCGCACTATAAATAAAGGGCAGACTATCTGGATCTCGGGGCAAAATGCCAAAATAATTCAATTGCATGCCCAGTGTCATGTTCACCACATGCACCAGGCTCAACAGACCACAGACCGTCAGAACAATCTTGAAACGCTGCCAAAACGCCTTGATCACTCAGTGGAGCCCTTCTTGCTGCTGGAAAACTCCGATTCAAGCTGCTTGAGCTGACTCGATATCTCCGCCATTTTGTCATGGGTGCGAAGATCGATATCGATCTTCTTATCCATGGTTCTCACCAACGGAAAGATACTGTTTTCCATGGTGTTGGCCAATACCCGCAATATCTTGTCGATACCGGGAACCGGCTGGTTGATCACCTCAACTTTGGGAGCGGCTACGGGTTCAGATGCTACCGGCTTTTGGCTCTCCATGGCTTTGTAACCCGCCGAGATCAAGTCGGCAATACGGCCCAGCGACTGATTAATCACCGCGAGCTGCTGAACGCCCTCTTGCTCATCACCCGCTTTTTTATCACCCGCCTTACTGTCGGCAGCCATCGTTCCGGCGGCCTCGCCAAGCTGTTTTATGCCATCAACCAGATCGACCAACTGGGCAATAACCTTGCCTCCCACATCGGCATCATCGCCGCCCATCGCCTTCTTGCGTAAGAAATCTTTCTTAATTTGCTGCCAACGCTGCTGCTCTTGCTCCGTCATATTGCCGCGCAGTTCGGCAAGCTTCAGCAGGTTCTCTTCGGCACCACTGGTTAACAGTTGCGACTCACCCAGGTAGTGATCCGAGATCATCTGCATCAGCTCATCATCATTCATTACCGATGAGACTTTCTCTGCCATCTTGTTCATGTTGCGATAACTGCCCTGCAGCTTGAACGACGGCTCCGTGCGATAGCTGTCATCCTGCGCGGCGGAGGCGATATATTGCTGATTGATCTTCAGCACAATTTGCTGAATAGTGAACAGCTTCTTCAGTACCCCGGTAATCTCGTTAATCTCGGCTCCGCTGTATTGATGACTCAGATCCGTGGTGGCAATACTCTCGCCCTGGGCCAGTTTCACCAACTTATAGACGTCATTCATTTCCCGTGTGGCCAGCGGTGCCAATACCGGGTTGGAGGTGAGGCTGTTTTCGATATAACTGAGGGCAAACTGCTCATCCATGCCCCCCAGAATATCGCCCAGGTTGTAGATGTCGGCACGGTTAGCCAGCATGTCAGGCACTTTAAAGGCCTCACCGGATTCGGTATAGGGGTTACCCGCCATCACCACACAGAACTTCTTGCCACGCATATCATAGGTTTTGGTCTTGCCTTTCCAGACCCCTTCAATGCGGCGCGTACCGTCACATAACGAGATAAATTTCTGCAGAAATTCCGGGTCCGTGTGCTGAATATCATCGAGATAGAGCATCACGTTGTTACCCATCTCCAAGCCCAGGTTGAGTTTCTCCAGCTCCTGTCGGGCGGTGGCATTGGGCGCCTGTTCCGGGTCAAGGGAGAGCACATCATGGCCCAGCGACGGACAGTTGATCTTCATAAAGATCAGCCCCAGGCGGCTGGCCACATACTCCATCAGGGTGGTTTTACCGTACCCCGGGGGCGAGATCATCATCAACAGCCCCATCAGGTCGGTACGCTTATTCTCACCGACGGTGCCCATCTGTTTCGCCAGGTTATCACCGATAATCGGCAGGTAAGACTCGTTAATCAGGCGGTTGCGCACAAACGAACTCAACGGCTTCGGTTTAAAGGAGTCCAGTCGCAACGCGTCACGCTCCTCTTCAATAATTGACTGACGCAGCTGTAGGTAGTCATGGTAGCCTTTAACCACACGCTGCTGGTGATCATCCAGCCGCTGAAAGAATTCATCGAGAGCAAAGGTCAGGGTCTGATTTTGAATGCGGGGGTGTTCACCCAGCAAACCGCTCACCGTCAGCTCTACATCCACTTCGGTAGGACGGCGCTCGATCCGACCATCGCCATTCACCAACGCAATCGCCTCGGGAATATAGCGCACCCAATGATTGAGCCCCTTGCCTTCGACCAGGGCCGTTAGCCAGGAAGCGCTCAGTTTCCAGCGTTCGGCGACGTTGCCTTTCAGTTTATCCAGTGAAGCGTGGTATTTTCGCCATGTCGCCTCATCCAGCGTGCGTTTCAGTTCTTCAACCAGCCCTTGGGCATATTTGCTGGTGATGAAATCAACCCGCTCGCGACTGAGTTCTGCCACCAGATAGTCAGCGGCACGTGCTACCTGCAATGATGAAACCTCAATGGGGTATTGCTCGATGAATTGACTGATCGCCTGGCTGACTTCCTGAATCAACAGTTGCGTAGCTCGCGGGCTATTAAACAGCGTCAGCATGTTGGCGGCGGACTGCCCACGTTCATGCCAACTGTCAGCCTGCTGCTTGAGCTGCAGCAGCAGGGGGTCGGAACCCCGCTGCGCATGTTGGATATTGGCCCAGAAGATCTGCGCCAGACCACGACAGAGCGGGTCAAACCTGAGCAGGTCGGCGCTGTCCAGCGCGGGAATCAACTGCTGTAGCAACCGCATGGCGTCATGGTCATGCACCCCTTTTTCGTAGCCCTCTTTATAACGTGGTGTCGCAAAGCTACGCACCAGTTTCAGCAACTGCGCTTCATCTAACAGTGCTTCATGCAGCACTGCTCGGCTCAGCCCCTGCTCTTCCCGCTCGGCCGCCTGTAGAATCAGTGCCGCCAGATACTCGGCGCGATAGACCGATGGCGTTTCGGATTCCAGGGCCATATCCCAATAGGGTTTCAGCGCCAACAGTTCAGGTCGCGTAATTGACTCAAAAAAGTCGGTGCCAGTAAGGTGGGCATTCAGCTCGCCATTACGGGGCACGATAGTAAGATCGAGCTCCTGGGTGTTGACGCTGAACTTATGCCGTGGCCCCAACTTTATGATGTTGCCACCCGCTTCGTAGATATCGGTTTTATCGCGAAGCGAACGCAGTGCCTGCTCTTTAATCGACTTAAAGCGAGACTCTACATCATCGGCCTTTACCGCACTGTCCAGCTCCCGCAGTCGCTCAACCATCTCCCGGGTCTTCAACACCAGAGCATCAGAGGCAAAGTAGGTGTTGAGTTCATCGGCTTCGGTAAACTTCAGCGAACGACGTTCTATACTGGCGAGAATGCGATCGGCCGCATCGGTAACCGACTGAGCCTTACGCTGGCGCTCATCCAGCAGCTGCTGTTTGTGGCCTTCAAACGATTCATAGATCTCCTCCCGCTTTGCCATGATGTCAGAAAGAAACTGGTCATAGTCACTAAACTGGCTCTCCAGCTCTTCCAGCTGCACCAGTAAGCGAGATAGCTGTTCATCGCAACGCTCTGGCGTGGTGGCCATGCCCAAGGCATTGGTAATACTCTGGGAGAACAGTTTGAACTGCGCCCCAAATTGCGCAATGGCCTCTTCGGAGCCCAGGTTTTTCTGCTTATGGCGGGCTGTCGCCTTGCTCTGGTTGAGCTTGGAATAGACTTCGGATATGGCATCGATAATTCGGGTGCGAACGGTCGCATCCTGCACCTTGAGTGTCGCCATCAATTCAGACAACAGGTCGAGGCCTGAAGCGGTGGCTTCGATGGTTTCAATCAACGGTGTTAGAGAGGCAATGGTCTCGGCCTGATCGACCTGCTTATTAAGATCATCAATTTTGGCTAAATAAGGCGTAAGCGCCTGCTCATC
>JBFKTM010000222.1:0-5744 GCA_041636295.1 Oleiphilaceae bacterium | reverse complement strand
TCAGAGGATTACAGGCTATTTTTCTCAGTCATGATGTGGCATCTCAATCAATTTCGTCGAATGGAAGAACAGCAGGCAGCCGTCACTCGTAAGATGTCATTGACGATAAAAAAGCTGACTGAAATCGAAACAGAAATAGAGTCGGATACAGCGACGTCAATACCGTCTGTACCTGAACACCAATAGACCGAATAGACTCCATGCCTATTCAGTGGACATTGCTATGAACAGTCACCCTCATGTTTTGTTGGTCGATGACGACACCAGCCTCCTTCAATTACTGGCAATGCGTCTTGAAGCCAATGGTTATACCGTCACCTGCAAGGAGAGTGGCAACGAAGCCCTCAGTTTTTTGGAAAGTACCCTCCCCCAACTGGTCATTACCGACTTAAAAATGGAGCCCATGGACGGTATGGCACTGTATCAACAAATTTCACAGCGCTGGCCAACACTACCGGTTATTTTTCTGACGGCTCACGGCTCCATTCCTGAAGCGGTAAAAGCGACCCAGCAGGGGGCGTTTGCCTTTCTCACCAAACCCATCGATAAACACGAATTACAGAAATGTATTGAGCAGGCATTAGCGTTAAATGCCCCCCAGGCTCATAAAGTGGCCGAAGATTGGCGCAACCAGATCATAACCCGCAGCCTGAAAATGCAAGACACGCTGGAGCAGGCCAAGATGGTGGCAGTCACCGATGTGAATATCTTAATTACCGGAGAGAGCGGCACCGGCAAAGAGGTGCTGGCCAACGCCATTCACCGGGCAAGCCCCAGGGCCAACAATCCGTTTATTGCCGTCAACTGCAGTGCTATCCCACAAGAGCTGCTCGAATCAGAGCTGTTTGGACACAAAAAAGGTGCCTTTACCGGAGCCATCCGAAACCACGATGGGTTATTTAAGGCGGCGGACAATGGCACCCTATTTCTGGACGAAATTGGCGATATGCCGACCCATCTGCAAGTTAAACTGTTGCGGGTTATTCAGGAGCAGCGTATCCGCCCCCTTGGCAGTAGCACCGATATTCAGGTGAATGTGCGGATTATTTCTGCAACCCACCGCAACCTGTTGGAAGAGGTTGAATCAGGAACATTTCGAGAAGACCTCTACTACCGACTCAATGTTGTCAATCTACACTTGATTCCCTTAGATCAACGCAAAGAAGATATTCCGCTGTTAGTGAATCACTTTTTAAACAGTATTGCTGAGCGCACCGGGCAACCCTGTAAAAAAATATCGACGGAAGGGGTGGAAGCGTTGGTATCGAGCAGTTGGCCGGGCAATATTCGGCAACTGTCGAACGCAGTCGAGCAGTCGGTTGCCCTTACCACGGGTAGTGTGATCCCGCCGCATGTTGTGCAACGGAGTCTGGCATCACGCCCGCATAGCAATCTCTCATTATCGGACGCCAAAAAGGCCTTTGAGAAAGAGTATGTGATTCAGTTGCTGAAAATGGCAGATGGCAATATCACACTGGCCGCCAAACTGGCTCAACGGAATCGTTCCGATTTTCATAAGATCCTCAAACGTCACCACATCGACACCACTCACTACAAAGAGTAGCGTCTGTTACCTGTGATATTGAAGATGAAGACCTGCCAACCAATAGAGTAACGTTTTTCGTGTGGAGAAAAACGTTACTCTGGACTCTCTGTTTGCCAATAGTATTATGATCAATGAATCAATTCCGAGTTGCCGTACTCCTCACTTAAACAACTAATGACGTCATGTTCTTGTAACCCCATCAACTCCATAAAAGCACCATGATTCAAATGAATCAGGTTCTCATGATCGCCACTCTCGAAATAGATATCCTCCATGTGCGCTAAACTTTGATCCCAAATAACAGGTAAACCATATACCTGTCCTAGTGCAGGCACAGCTCCGACTTCACAATCATCAAATAAACCTTTCAACTCCTCTTCAGAGGCAAGACGGAAGTGACCGCCCATATGTTTATTTAACCGTGACAGTAACAAGCGGTGTGTAGAAGGAATAACACAGAGCCGGTAGTTATCACCGTCATGCGTCATGACTGCTTTTGCAACCTGAATTGCCGGTACATGCGCTACACGAGCACTTTGCAAGCTAGTACTTGAATGTGGATGATTGACCAAATCATAGTTAATGCCAACCTTTCCCAAGTGGGCTTCAATTCTCGGAGCCATAGACATAACAAAGACCTCCTTATAAACCCTTTGCACTATAAGGATATGCCTAGTTACCGGCCTCGGCAAAGAACTCTTATGCGCTAAAAAAAAGCTCAATACTACTGATTGGAATAGGTTCGCGCTCCATCAACAACAGTAGGCCATACACATGGCAACATGGGAGTCAGTAAATAACACATTAGTACTGTTTTTATACACTAACGTTGCCTATGCTATGGTCACTCAATGAGTATTATTCTCAATTTATTGACCACCCAAGGAGCTACAACATGTCGATGTATCGCATTACGTTACCGTCGTTTATTCACGCCCTGAATAGCCTGAACCGGATTCTGGATAAAGCCATTGCGTTTTCAGAGCAGAAGAACATAGATTCCATCGTTCTTGTTAACACGCGATTGGCACCAGATATGTTGCCTCTGGCCAATCAAATCCAGATTGCCTGTGACACCGCTAAAGGCTGTGGAGCACGCCTGTCGGGTGTGGAGGCTCCCAAATATGAAGATAACGAAAAAACCATAACCGAACTAAAAGAGCGTATTGATAAAACTATCGCATTTCTGAAGAGTCTTGAACCAACACAGATCGACGGAACAGAAGAAAAAAGAGTGGAGCTCAAGTTCCCCAGTTTCACTATGGAGTTCAGCGGGATGGATTACGTTAATCAGTTTGCATTACCCAACTTCTATTTCCATATGACTACCGCCTATAACATATTACGGCACTGCGGCGTGGAGCTAGGCAAGCGAGACTTTTTAGGCGCGGCGTGATCTCCCCTCAGTAACATAATTTCGGGGCATTACCGATTAATCGAATAGCTCAAATGCCCCTGACAATGAGCCCTCCCGTTGAGTGGCTCATACTCGGCAGCATAGTAGCCATCACTTCTAAGCAGCATCGTTTTATAAAAAAACAATCTATCGTTTTTACCCTGCATACCCAGTGGGTCAACTAGTCTCAAAGGTAACAATTAGGGAGTCTCTATGCCTCGTTACCTTATACCTGTAATAATCACTGTAATGCTCTCCTGTAGCGCAACCGGAAAAGAGTTTCACCTGGTGCTCAATGGGAAATCTATACACTTTGAAGGCAGCGGCTGGAACGAAGATAACTGGGGGTTGGGCTTTGAGTATAACTTCGACCAAAGAGGACGTTGGATCCCTTTGGTGTCCGGTAGTGTCTTTCGTGACAGTAACGAAGATATCTCTAAATACCTGGGAGGCGGCATTAAAGCACGCTTCCCGCTCGGCGATATCTTTCACCTGGATGCAGGCGCATTTGCCTTTTTAATGACACGAAAAGACTATAACGATAACGACCCGTTCATTGGTGCCCTGCCTTTTCTTTCGCTGGGCACCCAAACCATCGCCATCAACACGACCTATGTACCCGCCATCACGCCCAAAAGCGTTGATCTGGTTTATTTTCAAGCGACATTCAAGATCTGGGAAGGCTAGACCTTTCAACGAATATCACTCTCTTGTTACAGTGCCCTTCACAATAACCTGTCTTAATGTACTTTTAACGGGCGGCCATTGCTCGATCCGAAATAACTTTCATGATGTTATCGGCAATTCGGTCATAAGGTGGCCAAAACATAATCTCATCGAAAAACTTCGGATTTTTATCCAAAAGCGCATTCGACGACACTAACGACGATGCCGCTACCATTCCAAGACCATTAACCACTCTTTCTTGCACTTCTTTGCCTATAAAATAATTAGCGAAAATTTCCGCAGCTTCCAGCTTACGCCCCTCTAAATCCCGATGAAAATTAATAGTATCCAACCAAACCGTATTACCTTCTTCAAAGTCGATCAACTGCCAGTTACCCCCTTCTGCGTTGTGAGCCGAAGCCCCAGGGCCATAGGAAGCAACTAACAACAGGTCATCTGAAAAACTGGGGCCGGCATCCCAGAACTTTCCGACCTGGCGATAGAGCCCATCCATTTTTTGTTGAATCTCGCTGTTTTCTGCAGAGTATTTGCGTAAGACCTGCTTGTCGGCAATGTCATTTAAGAAAAAGGGAGGCTTGCCCATCGCGAGAGACGCGATTGCGATGTTGGGCTGTATCTGTCCACTACTTAAAGAGAGCTTGCCCTTCCATTTAGGCTCCCATAGATCTTTCACGGATTTAGGCAACTCATCGGCTCTTAGTTTCTCCATGTTGGCCCAAATACCGTATGCGCCTCCCCCCCATGGAATATACATAGGCTTGGCGTTATCCATTGCCATGGGAATTTGCGTCAGGGATGTCGATAGGTATTGATAGTTTGTAAGGCGGGGCGAGTTAACATTAATCGGCTGGAGTAGTTTGAGGATCTTACCTTGTTGCATTTTGATATAGTTGAGCGTTAAAAAACTAATATCAACCTCACCGCCACGTATTACCTTAAACATCTGCTCGGGCCCTTCAGCCCACGGGCTAATGACTTTTATGGTGAAATCATAACCCTTTTCGGCCAGCAGTTTGTTAACGGCCTCTACCTCATTCGGCAAGACATAACCATCCCAGGTAAACACGTTTAGACTCTCTGAACGCACACCGAAAGACGTTAAAATCGAAAAGCATACAACCAGGAATTTGAAATGAAGGGATTTTCTCATGATGGCCGACTCCCCAGCACAAAAGGAAAAAGCTGATAAGCTCTCTGTTTATAGAATGCCTCGCCTCCCAATGGCCTCTCTCAAGACAATATCCCTTACAACGAAGATAGACTCTTTTCTGATTAATTCAAAAAACATGCATTGATTAACTCAACACCGCATCTCAAAAAACCCGTCACGACACAAAAATGGCGCGTATTATTGATTAGCAATCCGCGCACGCCAATTACCGTTATGCTCTCGTTCGCAATTTTCTTCAGTATCAAAGCGTATTTGTTTCTGTACGTTTTTAAACTTGACGCCAACTTTTAACAGATTCCCCTGAATGAGTTTTCGGAAGTATTGATCCAGCGCCTCATCGTATGCCCTTGCAAGGGCTTCATTGGTATCGAACACACAAATCACTTGCAGACTCCCGGGAAAGCAGTCATAACTTGCTACATGTGTCAGCCACTTGAAGCCGTCAACCTTTTCCAAGGCCGTATCACACGCAATGGTCAGCGCCCGTCTTACGTTATTGTCTATTTTCTTGTCAGTTCTACGCATAAAAACTCATTGCCAAATACTCAGGTACAGGTATCTATCAAGTGATTCCAGTGTTTTTTGGATAAATACGCCCTACGGACGATTACATTACGCCCCTCCCCCAGGCTAATATAGACTCACGCTTCAAAGAGTGAAACGCAATAAACCTTCAGGCCGTTTATTACGACTCATTCGAAGTTTTCCAATCAGGGCCTACCTACAAATTTAGCCCTAACATATAGCGGTACATGATCAACGTTCGGCATCATGTACCGCTTTTTTTTGCACCAATTGAAGCCTTGGGCGACCTACAACCAGGCAGTTGTTCAATCAACTCGGCTAAGCATCAATGCCATAAACCACGTTTAGTCGCGCTGGCTGCGACGACGCTTATTGCGCGCTGTAAGATGCTCTAAAAATGTCTTTAACTCAGTCTCCCC
>JBFKTM010000221.1:0-5747 GCA_041636295.1 Oleiphilaceae bacterium | reverse complement strand
CCACGGATTACATCCAATACTGAGCTGATACTGGTGACATCGGTCTCCAGTTCGCTAATGACATGGCTGGCCTGGTCGATCTCCTCAGCCAGCTGTTGTATCGATGAGATGGCTGAGGCCACCACCTTACCGGCGGTACTCCCTTCCTTGTCGGCTTCCTGGGCGGCTGATGCGGCCTCTTGAGCATTCTGGGCGATTTCGTGAGCGGCAGACGACATCTCTGCGACGGCGGTAGCGACCATTTCGGTTTCTTGTTTCTGTCGCTCCACCTCGTGCCGACTCTTGGCGGAAATGTCGGCCATGTTCTTGACCATCGAAGCGAGATTCTCCGACGAGCCTTTGAAGTCTTCAATCAACATGTGAATATTGGAGACGAAGATGTTGAAGCTTGTGGCTAGCTTGCCAATCTCATCATTGCTCACTACCTCTAGACGCCGGGTTAAGTCACCTTCGCCCTGGGCGATTTCATCCATTGCACTTTGCAATGAGCGAAGCGGATTGGTCAATTTCGCTAATAATAAGGAGAGCAACACAATGGTTAACAGTGCTCCGACGATGGTAATGATGATCGCCATATTTCTGAAATTATGTATCGGGGCGTAGGCTTTATCTTCGTCAATCTCAACCGCCAGATACCAATCGACCGACGGCACGCCCTCAACTTTAAAAAAGCCGACCAGCTTGTCGCCCCGCTCAGTCACAGTGTGCTGTAACACCGGTTTGAAATCCGGGCTCTCTTCGGTAAACAGATCATCCAGCATTTTATTGGCGAAGGTTTTATCGGGGTGGGCTAGCACGTTACCTTGCCCGGTGACCAGAAAGGCGTGGCCCAGACCCATAAAGTCAATTTGGTTGACGATATCACTGACGACGTTAAGCGTGAGATCCCCCCCTGCTACGCCAACAAATCCGCCTTGGTTAATCGGTGCTACCGCAGTAATTAACAGCTGGTTGGTAAAGGCGTCGATATAAGGCTCGGTAAAGGAGACGACGTTTTTAGCCTTGGCGAGCTGATACCATGGGCGGCTCCTCGGGTCATACCCTTCGGGAGAGTCCGTTGAAGTTTCATCTATAAAAAACTCACCTTGCTCATTGCCAAAATAGAGATTGGTAAATTCGCCTCCCTGATTGGCTAGCGACAGCGTGTCAATCAAGGCTTGCTGATCACTATAACGGCTTACCCTATCGGCAATGGCTTTGGTCATTGCCAGCTTTCCATTTAGCCAGTTGGCCATATTGGCTGATGCGCCCATGGCAATTTCGCTTAATCCCGACTGTAAACTCTGTCGGGTATTGCTCTGCATTTTTTGATAATTCACCAATGAGAACAAAATAAGTGCAAGTACCACTATGGCACATGCCGAAAGAATGATTTTTTGAGAAAACCCCAACTTACCCATTGTTAAAGCGCCTTGGCACGCTACTTGTGCCGATTGTAGTGATTATTTTTATTGATCTGACAATTATGGTCTATTTTCAGCAAGTTGCTAATAAAGCGTCGGCGACATGCTGAAAGCGTCACAAGTCAAGCACCGTCGTCTATACTTTGATCAAGATGGAGCCATATTAGGTTGGGGTAATGCAACAGTGGGTCAGTCCAATGCACGGGGAATAATGCTGTTTTTACTGCTTTTGCTGATCTCTCCCGTGGGAGTGCAGGCAGCGGAGACGAAACTGGTTCTTCTCACCTGGGAGGATTATATCGACCCCGACATCATCGCTGAATTTGAGCGTCAATATATGGCCAAAGTGCATTTTGTTTACTATGAGGATGATGACGCCAGAGATCTTATTATGGCCCACAGTAATGCCACTGGTTTTGATCTTGTATTGGTGGATGAAACCATGCTGGCGTCTTACCGGCAGCAAAACTGGTTATACCCTTTTAATGCGAATCAACTCCCCAACCTGAAGTACGTTGAGCACCCGGTCGGTCATCAACCGTTGGCAGGAGAGATTTTTTCAGTGCCATACTTTTGGGGAACCGTGGGTATTCTGTATGACCCGGAACAGTTCCCCAAACCGATTACCCGTTGGCTGGATTACTTTCAGCCTCCCGATAATTTAAAGGCAAAGTTGCTGGCAATTAATACTGCCCAAACCCTCTATGCACTGGCGCTAAAAGCGTTAGGCTTTTCCATAAACAGCACTCATGAAACAGAGCTGAATGCGGCAACGGCGTTATTAAGGTGGCATCGACCCTACGTGAAGGCTTATCGAAATGTAGTGTTCTCGGAACACTCGCAGATGGTGACAGGCTCTTTGGCGGCGGCCCTGGCCTACAATGGAGACGCCCTGATATTGATGAAAATGAATGATAGGTTACGTTATATCGTGCCTGATGAGGGGGGGATTTTCTGGTACGACTCACTTGCGATTTTGGCGTCTTCTACCAATAAACGGTTGGCGATGAACTTTATCGACTTTATCAACCAACCTCACGTTAATGCACGTAACGCACAGTTTGCCTCTTTTGCGACGGCCAATAGGGCGGCTAATCAATTCCTGCCTGCCGCTTTTTTGCAAAATCCAATAATCTATCCACCGGAGCATGTGATGCAACAGTTGGACGTTATGGAGCAGCTGCCGCCCAATGTAATGAAGCGCATTCACTCCGACTTCGTCTCTATTACTCGCACACCTTAAGATGGGACCACTATGATACTGGGGCTTCGACAAAAACTGATAGCACTGCTTTTACCCATTGTCATCTTACCGCTGCTCGGATTGGGATATCTATTTTATTTGCAACAGCGGGACATGCTGCAATCCAATGCATTGGAGAATATGCAGGATATTATGGCCTCGACAGAGCGAGAGTTTGCAAGCTCCATGTCCTCCCGGTATGCCAGCATTCAATTATTGTCGGAATCTCATCTAATTCGGCGATACCTGATTGTTGAAGACGAAAACGCCCGATACTACTCATTTTACCGACCGATCCTTGAGTTATTTGCGTCTTATCAACAAACCTTTCCTGAATTTTCTGAACTGATGATTCTTAACCGAGACGGAGGGGAAGAGGTTCGCCTGGCAAGGTCGGATATACCTGAAGCAACGAGTGATCTAACTCAACAGCCTTGGTTCGATGAAATACTGCAAACAGACAGTCCGCAAATTATTAGAATCGACAAGGGTTCACACAATCGTCGGGCGTCCATAGTGATTGTAAAGCCGATCCCGACAACCATATACACTGATTGGGAAACAACACGGCAATCCACGATTGGGGGGTATCTCGTGGTCAGGGTCGAGCCTCGAAATTTGTTTGATCTCGTGGAAAATAAGCGGATTGGTGAAAGCGGGATCTTGTTGTTGCTTAACGCGGCCGGTGAGCCGCTGTTACCCAGCTATCGCCACTCCACTGTGCCATCCTCGTTGCTCAAGCAGCTCTATCAACGGCGAGGCGGACTGGGTCAGGGTATTGAGTTGCTGGCGTGGGAAAATAACCGTTATTTCGCATCGTATCGACCACTGTTAGATGATCTGGCACTGTATGCCTATTGGCCAGAACAAGAAAAGCGCGCTGTTGTCGAGTCGGTCGCTTTACGTGTTTTCTGGTTTACCCTGATGACCTTGATCATCGTTGGCCTGCTGATTTTTTTTGTGGTGAACCGTTTAGTGATTCGCCCTATTCTCCAATTAAAAGAGCTTGCTGCAGTCATAGGGCAAGGCCATTTTAACTATTTGGGCGTTGATTCGGCGAAGTTCATCAAGTCGGGGAGTCGGGAGGATGAAGTAGGCGAGTTGACCCGTGCTATTCAGGAGATGAGCATTAACCTGGAAGCCTTTCGGCTGAAGATGCAGTTTACGGCTCATCATGATAGTTTGACCGGACTGAATAACCGCCATAGTTTCATGCTCTATCTGGATCAGGCGATTAAGAGTGCCATCGATCGCAAGGGTGAGATCGCTATACTGTTTGTTGATACTGATGGCTTCAAAGAGGTAAATGATACGCTAGGTCATGGCCATGGTGACAAAGTGTTAAAAGTGATCGCTAAGCGATTGGCGCGAGCCACACGATGTAACCAGCAGGTATTACCTCACGAGTCGACTAAACTGAGCCTTAATCGAATTGGTGGCGATGAGTTCGCTATTGTTTTGGAAGGAGAAGACCCTCGAACCGACGCTGACCAGGTGGCAACCGCTTTGATTAACGAGATGGTTGAGCCGTTTATAGTTGATCATCAACCCTATCATCTCGGTATCAGTATCGGTATCTCGATGTTTCCAACGGATGGTGAAGATGTTAACACCTTGCTCAAACGCGCTGATATTGCCATGTATAAAGCAAAAGCGGATGGGGGCAACCGTTATCAGCGTTACGATCCGGTGCTGGAAAAAAGCGCGATGGAACGACACCAGATGGCGATCGAACTGCGCCAGGCGCTGATCGATAATCAGTTTTGTCTATACTATCAGCCGCAATATGATACCGATAATGGGGCGCTTATCGGGTGTGAAGCGCTGATTCGCTGGAATCACCCTGAGCGAGGAATGGTACCGCCAGGGCTGTTTATTGCCCATGCCGAGCAGAATGGCTTAATTATTCCCATTGGCGAGTGGGCACTGGAGGAAGCCTGCCGTCAGAACCGAATGTGGCAAGTTATGGGATTAAAGCCGATCAAGGTGGCAGTTAATTTTTCTACCATGCAGTTTAATCGCACCATTGATATTGTGTCCGTTATTACCCGCGCATTGCAACGTACCGGGATGGCGGCGACCTATCTGGATGTGGAAATTACCGAGACGGGGATTATGCAGTCCGGGGCTGTGGGGCTGGATACATTGAACGCGATTAAAGCCGCCGGTGTTCATATCTCTATGGATGATTTTGGTACCGGCTATTCTTCGCTGGCTGCACTACGTGATATGCCGATTGATACACTGAAAATTGACAAAAGTTTTGTTGATGGCATCGATGCGGGAGCCAATGGACAGGCTATCATCAAAGCTATAATTGCCATGGCCAAACAGCTGAATCTTACCATCGTTGCCGAAGGCGTTGAGGAGGAGTCGCAGCTGGAATTTCTCAAACTGAACGGCTGCGACTTTCTTCAGGGGTTTCTGTTAGCTCGCCCCTTGTCGGCCTCTGTGATGGAGGCTCTGCTACGGCAGCAATCTGTAGCAGAGCAAAACGATACTCTATTAGGTGGTGATACGGGATATTCTATCTAGCGAGGCTAATAAATACTCCCAGAACCGTTCTACGCTGGGGATATGTACGCTCTCGTCCGGCGAATGAGCCCCTCTGATAGTCGGGCCAAAGGAGATCATCTCCCAATTTGGGTATTTTTCACCGAGCAGACCACACTCCAGTCCGGCATGAATAACCTGTATCTTGGCATCTGCATCAAAGGTGTCTCGATAGACCTGTTGCATCGTCTGTAATAGCGTAGAGCGGGCGACCGGAGTCCAGCCCGGATAGCCATTGTCGGTAATAACCTCGGCTCTGGAATCGACAAACGCCGACCGAATCAGCTCACAGGCATTGTCACGGGCACGGTTTACGGAACTACGTACTAGACACTGAGCCAAGCACTGATGCTTGTGCAGTGAAATAGTGGCAAGGTTATTAGACGTTTCGACGACGCCGTCAAATGTCTCGCTCATTTTTATCACGCCATTTGGACAGCGATAGAGGGCTTTCAGCAGGCTCGATTGGGAGACCTCATTGAGGCATTGCTCAGGTCGCTCGACCCGGCTTATATCAATATCGACATGGTCGCTAGCACGGTTTAATT
>JBFKTM010000220.1:0-5759 GCA_041636295.1 Oleiphilaceae bacterium | reverse complement strand
TTAAAAGGGATTTGGCTATAAAATCAGGATCGTTGTTATGTTCACGCATTTCAATAGCACGGTTTAATGCTTGTTCAAGCTCTTCTTTAGTTGGTGTTCCCATACAAAACTACTCACTCAATTATTATTACTACATGTAACCAGTAGACATTAAGATGCCTCTCCCATTGAGGGAGAAGGCATTATTAATAATAGCTCGTTATTACAGGTTTTTTAAAATTAATGCTGAAGACATAAACCGGTTAGCATCCGAATGAGATCGTACGCGGTTACGTTCTATGGTTGTGAGAGTCAGTAATGTTTCATCCCCCAGATATAGCGCGCCGTTAAGTAACACGCTTTCGTTACCGAGAAAGAGTTGAGCAGAAAACTTGGCACTCTCATCGGTGACCTTATAACTGAGTATAATCAGGGTGTTGCCACCCAGGCTGGTAATATGATCGGTCATTTTCATTTCGAGCCAATCTGATTTGGCTGAGAGGATGTCAGGGCGTTCGCTTTTACAGTCGGCACGCATAAATGTGTTCGGCAGGTAAAGTTGTGCAGAGTAGGTGGATTCGTCTTTCGCAAGAACGCCAATACTCTGGGGGAACCTCGGAAATACAACTTTATGTTCACAAGCGGGCGGGCTAAAAAGAAACCCATTGGTATAAAATGAAGCTTCGCTTGGCGTTATTGGAGAAAACATAAACGAAGACACTAGACCTACGAGTGAATACCACATCGCTGACCCTCCTCTCGCACCTTTACCTTCATATTAGTTTAAGGTTTAAATAAGCGAGAAATTATTCTTCTCTAAGTAACAAAACAGTCTATAACACCTGTTCTAGAGACGTTTTATCTATTAGGTAAAGAAGGTTTGCAGGGCGGGGAGAAGAGACTTGGTTAATTGGTGATTTCCAAGCCTCTTTATCTTATAAAGGTAGGGCTAACTTTGTTTATAGATGTTTTCGTAAACGTAGTTGGTAGCTTCAACGAAGCCATCAATGCTGCCACAATCGAAGCGTTTTCCTCGGAATTTATAGGCTAATACACACCCATTTCTAGCCTGTGTCATCAATGCATCAGTAATTTGCACTTCGCCATTTTTACCAGGCGGTGTGTTTTCGATGATATTAAAGATATCCGGCGTGAGAATGTAGCGGCCGATAATGGCGAGATTGGAGGGGGCGTCTTTGGGGTCTGGTTTTTCAACCATATCGGTAATTCTGAAAAGTCCTTCTTTCATACACTCGCCAGCAATGACACCGTATTTATTAGTCTCTTCTGGCGGTACTTCCTGAATGGCAACAATGCTGCATCGGAACTGGTTGTAGAGTTTCGCCATTTGAGTCAGTACTTCATCATCGCCCGGTTCAACCACACAAAGGTCATCCGCTAAGACAACACCAAAAGGATTTTCTCCAATCAGGTTACGGCCGGTAAGAATCGCATGTCCCAAACCTTTCATTTCCCGCTGACGGGTGAATGAGAATTGATTGTTTTCGATCAGGTGGCGAATTGAGGTGAGTAGCCCTTCTTTGCCGGAGCCTTGTATCTGATGTTCTAGCTCGTAGCTGATATCAAAGTGGTCTTCAATGGCTCGCTTACCACGCCCCGTCACAAATCCGATATTGTTCATGCCCGCCGCAACTGCTTCTTCTACACCATATTGAACCAGTGGTTTGTTGACAATAGGCAGTATTTCCTTAGGCATCGCCTTGGTAGCGGGTAAAAATCGAGTACCATATCCGGCAACGGGGAATAGGCAATTCTTAATCATTCTAAACGTCCTGTATTCATTAATAGCGACTAGCTAAGCTTAACACATTCAAAACAATGACTATTAACAGTGAGTTTTTAGCCACAGCATGAAGATGGTGTGTGGCTGATTTTGTACTAACTTTTAATAAGTCTTTTCGAAAACGGAGTATGTTTTGCCCTATATTGTAGTAGAGTAAGGGAGTAATGTTTAGAGTGAATGAGTGATATATACAGACTTTATGCTGTTCAATAGCTAAAAAGAGATCTATTTATGCTTGTGCTGACTGAGCCGTTTGATCTGGTGCTATTTGGGGCAACGGGGGATCTTTCCACGCGGAAGTTGTTGCCAGCCTTATTTTCTTTATATGTTGATGGCAGATTGCCGGATCAGTGGCGGCTATTCGCTTTGTCTCGTCATGAATATGAGCATGATGTCTATATTGAAGAGCTAAAAAAAGTTCTTAAGAACAAAATCGACTTAGAGAGCGAGGCCTCTGTTGCGTTGTGGGGCTCTTTTTCACAGCACGTTGAAAGCCTCTCTTTTGATGCTACTAATCCTCAGAATTTTGGTGCCCTAAAGGCGCATCTCGATAAAAAAAGCCGATTTGACAATATCTTTTACCTAGCGACTCCCTCTCGACTGTTTGGTGCTATTTGTGATGGGTTGGCGGAGGTTCAGCTTAATTGTGAAAACTGCCGAATCGTACTGGAGAAACCCATTGGGTCAGACTTGGCTTCCGCTATTGAGATCAGTAGTAAAGTAAGTCGACATTTCAGTGAGCGTCAGATATTCAGAATTGATCACTACCTGGGTAAGGAGACGGTTCAGAATCTATTGGTGTTACGTTTTGCCAATACGATTTTTGAGTCTCAATGGAATCAGAAATATATCGATCATATTCAAATCACTATCTCGGAAACGCTCGGTGTGGAGGGGCGAGCCGAGTTTTATGATCATGTTGGTGCACTCCGGGATATGGTTCAGAATCACCTGCTACAACTACTCTGCATGGTGGCAATGGAGCCGCCGGCACGATTTCACCCTGATTCGGTTCGCGACGAAAAGGTAAAGGTTTTGAGAGCACTAAAACCGCTTATGGATAAGGATGTACAAGAGAAAGTAGTAAGAGGGCAGTATAAGTCGGGTATCTCGGATGGGGTTGCTGTTAATGGCTACTTGAAAGAGGCGGGGGTTGACCCCCAGAGCGATACGGAGACCTTTGTGGCGCTCAAGGTGGAGATTGATAATTGGCGCTGGGCCGGTGTACCGTTTTATCTTCGCACGGGGAAGCGATTAACACACCGGGCTTGTGAAATAGTGGTTCACTTTAAAGAGGTTCCCCACTCGATCTTTGATATGCAGCATAAAAATACGATGGCGAACCGGCTGGTTTTTCGCCTACAGCCAGATGAAGGGATTCGGCTAATGCTGTGTGAGAAAAAAACGGGGCCAGGGGTTAGTGTAAGATCAACGGAGCTTAGTTTAAGCCCTGACTCTCTTAGTCGAAAGCGGGTCCCGGATGCCTATGAGCGGCTGCTGGGCGATGTGATCGCTAACAATCAAACTCTCTTCGTGAGGCAGGATGAACTGATCGCCGCGTGGGAGTGGCTAGATCCGATATTAAAGCACTGGGAAGTCTCTGAGCAGGGGCCAGAAACCTATATATCGGGCACCTGGGGGCCAGCGGCGGCCACGTTACTGTTGGCCAAGGATGGACGGCTGTGGGATGAAACCTGTGGCCCCATTGGCGCTGTGGTGACTTAACATGATGCATAACCACTTTTTTGACGATGGACATGCCATGGTGTCCAGTTTGGTTGCGGCGATTCAGGATGATCTGAAAGGTTGTCTCAGACGGTCACCTTGCGCAAGTATTGCGGTTTCTGGTGGAGGAACGCCCGTTCCGCTCTATGACCAGCTAGCGAAAACCGTAATAGACTGGGCAAATGTAGTGGTGACACTGACAGACGAGCGCTGGGTGAATAGTGATAGCCTTGAAAGTAATGAACGAATGGTTAAGCAGCACCTTTTGCAGTATCAGGCGGAACATGCTCGTTTTATCCCGATAAAAAATGACGCTGATACGCCGGAGTGCGGAGCTATTGCACTTGATAGGGTGCTCCAGCAAGAGCTTCCCGTGTTGGATTTGGTTATCCTGGGAATGGGGAATGATGGTCATTTTGCGTCGCTATTTCCAGGGGCAGCCGCGCTTGAAGAGGGGCTATCGCTGGGTAATAAGGCACGCTGCATCGCGGTAAGGCCACCATCAACAGAGATCGCCAGAATATCGCTGACACTTTCAATGTTATTGACGGCAAAAAAAATCTATTTGTTGATTGTTGGGAAAGACAAGTTGGCGACACTGGAAAATGCCATTGGGCAGGTGCATGCGTCAGCAGAAGATGAGTTGCCAATTGTATCTGTGTTGCGTCAGGCAGAGGTGCCGGTGCATATCTATTGGAGTGAAAAACCATGTGTTTAGTAGGGCGTTTGCTGATTCAGCCATTGTTGGGAGATAGGTAATGCATAACGTTATAGCGCAGGTTACGGAACGAATCAGAAAGCGAAGCGCTCAAGGGCGGGCGCACTATCTCCAGAAAGTTGCACGGGCCAAAAGAGAGGGGCCTAGTCGTAGCCAACTGAGTTGTACTAATCTCGCGCATGATGTGGCTTCAGCGACAGACAGTGAAAAGCTAATCTTAAAGCACTCTTCCCAGTACGCCAATATTGCCATTATTTCTGCCTACAATGACCTGCTTTCAGCTCACCAGCCCTACAACAGCTATCCGGAAATTATAAAGAAAACAGTAGCCGGAGAGGGGCATATTGCGCAGTTTGCGGCAGGCGTTCCGGCGATGTGTGACGGCATTACACAAGGTCAACCGGGAATGGAACTTTCTCTATTCAGCCGTGATGTGATTGCGATGTCGGCTGCTATTGCACTAAGCCATAATGTATTTGATGGCGCACTGTATCTCGGTATTTGTGACAAAATAGTGCCCGGCCTAATGATAGCCGCGCTAGAGTTTGGTCATTTGCCCGCTATATTTATTCCTGCCGGGCCAATGCCCTCTGGTTTGCCAAATAAAGAGAAGGCCAGAATACGGCAACAGTTTGAAGAGGGTTTGATTGACTCGCAAACACTGCTGGATGCAGAGGTGAAATCCTATCACTCTCCGGGTACCTGTACCTTTTATGGAACGGCGAATAGTAACCAGATGCTTATGGAGTTTTTAGGAGTGCACTTGCCGGGCGCCTCATTTATCAATCCGGGTACTGAACTTCGTGATGCATTAACCAAGGCAGCTTCCCAACGAATTTGTCAGATCACTGCGTTAGGCAATGACTATACAGCATTGGGTGAAATGATCGATGAACGTTCCATTGTGAATGCCATTGTTGGCTTGGTTGCGACAGGCGGCTCGACTAACCACACGATTCATTTGGTCGCGATCGCGAAAACGGCTGGTATCACCATAGACTGGAATGACTTGGCAGAAATATCCGCTGCTGTGCCACTATTAGCACGCGTTTACCCCAATGGCGAAGCGGATATTAATCAGTTTCAACGGGCTGGTGGGGTGCCGTTAGTTATTGCTGAGCTGTTGTCTTTGGGGCTGTTGCATGATGATGTTATGACCGTTGTTGGTCGGGGAATGAGGGCATACTCGCGGATGCCTGAACTGGTCAGTGGCAAACTTACTTGGGAGGCGGTCACGGAGAGTGGCGATCTTGCCGTTATCAGTCGTGCCGACAAGCCGTTCTCCAACCGTGGGGGTATTGAAATTGTGCAAGGTAATATTGGCCGGGCAGTCGTCAAAGTATCAGCCGTACCGGAAGATCGCTATCGGATTAAGGCGCCCGCAATGGTATTTGACTCCCAGGAGGCAGTGAAAGAGGCTTTTGAGAAGGGGGAATTGAATAAAGACTTTGTTGCCGTTGTTAAAAATCAGGGGCCTCGTGCCAATGGTATGCCGGAGTTACATAAACTTATGCCCGCATTGGGGGTATTGCA
>JBFKTM010000219.1:0-5766 GCA_041636295.1 Oleiphilaceae bacterium | reverse complement strand
TGATTTAAAAGGCGTGTCTTTAGAGCAGGTGGCTGAAATTACCACTAACAACTATCGAAAACTGTTTAACCGAGGCTAATTCGTTTACTCCTGAACTAACATGGCATAGCTTATGAACCCTCGTGACTTAACGATTACTACTGAACGGCTGGAGATAGCGTCAATCGAATGGGGTAACCCCGAAGGTGAACCCGTTATTGCGATTCATGGTTGGATGGATAATGCTGCATCATTTACGCGTTTGGCGCAAACTATGAACCTATCCGCTATTCGGTTTATTGCAATTGATCTTCCTGGTCACGGTCTCAGTGAGCATAGAGGTGCAGGGCAGATCTACCATTTGATGGAGTATGTGGTTGATGTCATTAATATAATCAAGGCGTTGAACCTGCAATCCGTGAGCTTGTTGGGGCATTCTTTAGGTGGCATTATCGCCATGTTTACTGCCGTTGCCGTGCCCACCAAGGTAAAACAGCTGGTAATGTTAGACTCGCTTGGTCCGATGGCAGATAAAGAAGACGATGCGGCAGAGCAGTTAAAAAAGGCGATTAGCAAAATTTGTCTCTCAGAGCGTCGACTCTCTGCTTGTTATCGGACGATCGATGAGGCGGTGGATGCTCGATTAAGTGGCTTTACCAAGTTGAATAGAGACGCTGCTACGTTGTTGGTTGAGCGGAACCTCGCTAGCACAGAGGATGGATTTGTTTGGCGGAGCGACGCTCGACTGCGAGATCCTTCTCTTGTGAGGCTTTCGGAGGCGCAGGTACAAGGCTTAATGAAGCATGTCAAATGCCCGGTTAGTTTGGTGGTTGGGGATGAAGGTTATATCTCTCTTGATACGGCTAAAAACCCTAGGCTAGGTTGCATAGCGGCTATTGAAATTCATCAGGTTAGGGGGCGCCACCATTTTCATTTAGATGGTGATGTAGAGGAAACGGCAAACATTATTAATCGTTTCATCCGCATCAATTGTGGTTGAATCCTATTTGCTTTTCGTAAGCATCTATACTTATTTGTATTATTAGCTCATATCTATAAAAAACAGGATCTCGTTATGGGAATGTTAGGGTGTCAGATAGCTCGGGCACGGAAAGGACTTTACTTATTAGCTGCCGGCTTCGTATTTAGTGTGACGTTGAGTATGCGACTATTAGCTGCTGAAGGGTTACCGCTCGAGCCTTATGCTCACTCTTCTGTTTCAACTTCGGATACCGTGCAGGATGAAGATTATTTGGTGCTCATCTCTGCGCCTAAACAGGTCAATAATCAACTCCGCGTTGAAAAAGAGCTTAGAGTCGATATTGTAGGGAAGAAAGAAACATTTCGCATTAATGAAGGCCATACGACTGAACAATCGTTTAAACACTACATAGGGCAGTTAAAACGACTCGGCGCGAACATTCTTTTCCAATGTGCCAGTCGTGACTGTGGGAGGAGTACCAGTTGGTCGGAAGATGTTTATCACAACGCCAAGCTCTACGGTAGAGATGCTTCCCAGTATTATCTCGCTGCAGCGATTCAGCAAGGTGATCAGAAATGGCTAGTCACTCTATACACAGTTGAAAGGGGCAGTAGGCGGGTTTATGCTCACGTTGAGTCGCTTAAATTAAAAACGTCAGACGTGGAGGGTATTGATCCAGAAGTATTCAGTGGACGTGATAGAGTATTTGTATTCAGCTTCGAGTATGGGCAAACAATACAGCTGCAGACAGATAGTGCCAAGATCAACGAAATTATTGAAAGCTACCAGGGTATGCCTACATCCAAAGTTTATATAACGGGTCACTTGTCCCGGGGATATACCCTTGTGGATGAGGCTATTGAGCAATCTGCAGTGGCGGCCGAGCAGCTGGCGCAATTGCTGATTAAGCGTGGAGTAAGTGCTGAAAGGGTATATACAACCGGCGTGGGGCCTCTGGTGCCGGTTAACCAGGGGGGCAGAACAGGTAATCGATTAGAAGTATTGGTGCTGGAAAACTAATAGACACTCAATTTTAGTTCTAGGTAAATACTCAATTATGAATGGAAATGGTAAGACCGTTGCACTGGTGCTGGGCAGTGGAGGGGCGCGAGGTTATGCCCACATAGGCGCCATTGAGATTTTACAAGAGCGGGGCTACGACATTGTCGCTATCGCAGGCTGTTCGGTAGGTGCCATGGTTGGTGGGGTATTTGCGGCCAACAAGCTTAAAGAGTTTAAAGATTGGGCGACCGGGCTTGATCAATTTGAAGTATTGAAGTTGGTTGATCTGTCACTGTCGTCGCCCGGCGCCATTCGTGGAAATCGCGTTTTCTCATTTGTTCGGGATCTGATTGGTGATATTAATATTGAAGACCTGCCGATTCCCTACACGGCCGTAGCGACCGACTTGTTGGCGCATAAAGAGATCTGGTTTCAGGAAGGGCCCCTGCATCAGGCCATTCGAGCCTCCGTTGCCATTCCCAGCTTAATGGCCCCCGTTATGCTTAGAGGGCGACTTTTGGTTGATGGTGGCTTGCTCAATCCATTGCCTATCTTTCCTACTATATCTTCTCATGCGGATTTGATTCTGGCAGTAAACCTCGGTTGGGAAAATGGCGTTAACTTACGGCTCCCTGAAACAAAAAAAATACATGATGCGTCTAAAATAGATGGATGGGTTGAGAAGGTTAGAAGTAAGGCTTCTTCACTGTTTGAAAAGGAGTCAGCAGCAGAGGCACTCAATGATCAGCGCTATGTACCCATTCAAAATGATAGCGATATTGTGCAGCAGCACTCTTTGCTTAAACAACCAACGAATTCTTCCGAAAATGACGATTTAGTTGTGGAAAGTAGTGACGCAAGCGAACGAGTTAAAGATCGCAAAGGAAAAGACCTCTCACTTCAAAATGATTTCGAAGTGGTTAAAGCCTCGCATAAACTTCCGTTTGGCATGATCGATATCATGAACCTCTCTTTTGAAGCGATGCAAAGCGCATTAACTCAGTACAAATTGGCAGGGTATCCACCCGATGTACTGGTCAATATTCCTAAAAACGCATGCACAACCTTTGATTATCATAAAGCACCTGAACTAATAAGGTTGGGGCGACAGATTACGGAAAAAGCATTAGTTAAGTATGAATCCCGCTCTCAGGAAGTGGAAATCTATTAAGTCTGCTTGTGCAAAAGGCTATTCGTTTTCAGCCAATAATTAGTAAAGGAATAGTACGGTCTTTGCGGACAGTAAGGTTGTTAAACGCTATAATACCGCTTTTTTATTGGTCTCATTCAAGGTTAGCTAATGCCAGTTGAACAAGTGTTGCGAAAAGCGAGTAGTATCTCCTCTGATGAAGTGCATTTTGATGAGCGGGTCGCGGAGTCTCTCACGACCATCAGGGATTATATCCGTTACGCAGTTTCGTGCTTCAATCAGGCCGGGCTATTTTATGGTCATGGTACTGACAATGCTTGGGATGAAGCGGTTCAGCTGATTCTCAATACGGTTCATCTTCCGTGGGATATGTCCGAAGTTGTTATGGATAGCAAGCTTACGGAGAGCGAAAAAACACATATCTTGAATCGATTGAAGCGTCGAGT
This sequence comes from Oleiphilaceae bacterium, assembly GCA_041636295.1. GTDB lineage: Bacteria > Pseudomonadota > Gammaproteobacteria > Pseudomonadales > Oleiphilaceae > Alkalimarinus. Next base: position 2,207 of record JBFKTM010000219.1, on the reverse strand, counting down.
GATTGATCGAGTGCCTGCTCCGTATCTTACCGGGGAAGCCTGGTTTATGGGGCTTCCATTTTATGTAGATGAAAGAGTGTTGGTACCACGCTCACCTATAGCAGAGATGATAGAAAATGAGTTTCAGCCCTGGCTTCAGGCAGAGTCTTTAACCAATATTCTGGATCTGTGTTGTGGGAGTGGCTGTATCGGTATCGCCGCAAGCATGATGTTTCCTGAGGCGGATGTAGATATAGTCGATCTCTCTAAAGATGCATTAGATGTTGCAGCCATCAATATTGATAAGCATGGCGTTGGAGGTCGCGTTACGGCGATAGAGTCCGATCTGTTTGAAAATGTTCAAAAAAAGTATCAGGTTATTGTTTCGAATCCTCCTTATGTTGATGCCCATGATATCGCCGAAATGCCTCCAGAGTTTCAAAATGAGCCTCTGTTAGGGCTTGCTGCAGGTGTTGATGGACTCGATCTTGTTCGCCGCATTCTCAAAGAGGCCAGAAACTATTTAACGGACGACGGCATTTTGATTGTTGAAACAGGTAATAGTTGGACTGCGATGGAGGAGGTATACCCGGAAGTACCTTTTACCTGGATAGAATTTGAGTTTGGTGGTCATGGTGTTTTTATTCTTAGTGCGGCAGAGTTAGATCAATATCAGTCGTACTTTAATCGATAACCCTTGATTAGCAAGATTGCAGGCAGGATGGAATACGCTGTATTTTATCGCAAGGCTAGCATTTGAATAAATTATCTAACGAAAAGAAATAAACAATATGTCTGGTAATACTTTTGGAAAACTGTTTAGCGTTACGACCTTTGGTGAAAGTCACGGGTTGGCATTGGGGTGTATCGTAGATGGCTGTCCTCCTGGTTTGGAATTAAGTGAAGATGATCTTCAATGGGACCTGGATCGCAGAAAGCCAGGAACCTCTCGCTATACAACACAGCGCAAGGAAGCCGATCAGGTAAAGATTCTTTCAGGGGTTTTTGAGGGTAAAACAACAGGAACACCCATTGGTCTTATAATAGAAAATACCGATCAGCGCTCGAAAGACTATTCAAATATAAAAGATACTTTCAGGCCCGCTCATGCCGATTACGCCTACATGCAAAAATATGGTGTACGAGACTATCGAGGGGGAGGGCGGTCATCTGCTCGTGAAACAGCCATGCGTGTTGCCGCGGGAGGTATTGCCAAGAAGTACCTGAGAGAAAAGTTTGGTATTGAAGTCAAAGGCTACCTTTCTCAGCTTGGTCCAATTGCCATAGAGCGTGTTGACTGGAATGAAGTCGACAACAACCCGTTCTTCTGCCCGGATGTCGATAAGGTGCCCGAAATGGAAACCTATATGCAGAAGCTCAATAAAGAAGGGAACTCGGTAGGAGCGAAGATTACGGTGATGGCGACCAATGTACCTCCCGGCTTAGGTGAGCCCATCTTTGATCGGCTTGATGCCGAATTGGCCCATGCCTTAATGAGTATTAATGCAGTGAAAGGCATAGAGATCGGTGCTGGATTTGAATCGGTTTCACAAAAAGGAACCGAACACCGTGACGAGATGACGCCGAACGGCTTTCTCTCCAACAATGCAGGCGGCATTTTAGGAGGTATTAGTACCGGGCAAGATATAGTTGCCAGTATTGCGCTTAAGCCGACTTCAAGCCTGCGTATACCTGGCCAAAGTATCGATATTAATGGTGAAGCCATCGAAGTAGTCACACATGGTCGACATGATCCCTGTGTGGGGATTCGTGCCACGCCGATTGCTGAAGCGATGATGGCGCTGGTTATAATGGATCACTTTATGCGTAATAGAGCGCAAAATGGTGATGTTACGCCAGTAACCCCCATTATTCCCGGGGCTACTGAATAGCGTTATGACCTCTCAAGATAGAGTGCTGCCGCTGGCTTCAAAAGCTGATTTAGCGCTCTATCTTAAACTCTCCTCTTTTTACTTCTTCTATTTTGCACTACTCGGTGGTTTGGCCCCTTATTTAGGGTTATTTCTGGAAGATGCCGGTTTTGGTGCCATTGAGATCGCCCAATTAACAGCCATCTTAATGGTTACTAAAGTAGTTGCTCCCAATGTCTGGGGTTGGCTGGGAGATCACTATGGTAAACGACTTGAACTCGTTCGCTTTGGCTCTCTCTTGGCGCTTATTTCTTTTCTAGCGTTCTTCATACAGCAAAGTTTTTGGTGGTACGTGTT
>JBFKTM010000218.1:0-5778 GCA_041636295.1 Oleiphilaceae bacterium | reverse complement strand
GTCTTTCACCTCATCCCACAGCGCCGCACCGCGCAGCGCGTTCTCGACTGTTTCGTCCAGCGTTTTGCGGTCGTTGATACCCTGAATTCGAAGGCCATAAGCGACGTTCTCATAGATCGATTTCGGAAACGGATTGGGTTTTTGAAATACCATACCGACACGGCGACGTAGATCCGCAACATCCACATTTCTTTCGTAGATATTCTGATTCTCAAGCAGAATCTGGCCATCAATACGGCAGCCATCGACCAAGTCATTCATACGGTTAAAACAGCGCAACAGGGTTGACTTACCACAACCCGAAGGGCCGATAAAGGCTGTTACACGCTTTTGCGGTATAGTCATATCGATACCGTGTAGTGCCTCTTTCTCACCGTAATGCAACTTGAGATTCTTAACTTCCAGGCTTGTTTTTTCGTCGTCCAGCTTCAAGGTTTCCGTGGCTCGCTCCAACGAACTTATATCGATCCCATGGGTACGTACCTGTTCGGTTTCTGTTACGCCATTGTCCTGGCTTACGTCTTTAGTCATCGGTACTTCAGTCATCGGTAAATCACTCATATTAGCTTAATCTTTTGGTTAATGTCGGGCGCTTGTCGGCCCAACACTCATCAATGCTTACATCTCTAACGCTTTATATTTTTCACGCAAACGGTTTCGAATCGCCACCGCCGAGAGATTGAGCAGCGCTATCACTACTACCAACAGTAGCGATGTGGCATAGACTAGTGGCCTGGCTGCTTCAACGTTTGGACTCTGGAACCCCACATCATAGATATGGAACCCCAGGTGCATAAATTTCTGATCCAGGTGCAGATAGGGAAAATTACCGTCTAGCGGCAACGACGGTGCCAACTTCACCACACCCACCAACATGAGTGGTGCGACTTCACCCGCGGCACGGGCAATTGCCAGAATAACCCCGGTCATCATGGCAGGGCTGGCCATTGGAATAACCACACGCCATAGTGTTTCAGCTTTAGTCGCGCCTAAGGCCAGGCTGCCTTCTCGAATAGAACGAGGAATACGAGACAGCCCCTCTTCAGTGGCCACAATGACCACCGGCAAGGTTAACAGCGCCAGCGTTATTGAGGCCCACAACAGACCCGGTGTACCAAAGGTAGGTGAAGGCAAGGCTTCTGGAAACATCGCCTGATCCACTCCGGAGCCGACAAAGTAAATAAAGAAACCTAAACCAAACACACCATAAACAATAGAAGGGACCCCGGCGAGGTTGTTAACCGCTATGCGGATAATCCGTGTCAACGGCCCTTGGCGAGCGTATTCCCGCAAATATACGGCGGTAATAACCCCCAGCGGCGTAACCAGGATAGACATCAATATCACCATCATCACCGTACCAAATATCGCGGGGAAAATACCACCCTCGGTATTGGCCTCTCGTGGGTCTTCAGTAATAAAGGCACCCAGTTGTTTAAAATAGAAGACTACTTTTTCAAACAAACTCATTTGGTTAGGGCGATAGGCTTTCACGACTTTGGCCAGCGGAATCTCGACCACCGATCCATCCATCGTTTTTGCAGTCAGGCTGTCGCGATTAATCTGGCCATATAATGCGGTGAGTTCTCCTTGCAGTCCTTCATATTCTGCATCGTACTCGGCGCGCTCGGTCTGAATAGTCAACAGACGTTCGGGTGAGACATTGCCCTTTAACTCAAGAGCACGCTGCTGAAGTCGTAATCGCTCAATGCCACGGTTAATACCGCCGATTTCGCCTTTCTCAATGTGATCAATTTTTTCACGAATGGACTGGGCTCTTTCAAGTCGCAACTGCAGCTCATCCCACGCTAATTCATTGGCGGCAACTTCCTGTCCGTTTTCCTTCACCGTTTGCAGATAACCATAAAAGTTACCCCACTCATACCGCTCCATCGCCATGACGGTCTCTGGGTAACGCTTATCGGTTAATTCACGATCAAGAATCCAACGGAAGTCGAATCCGCTAACATCACGGTTGCCAATTTTCAGCAGGTCACGTCGCAAGAACTCGATCCCTTCAGCCACCTCTATTCCGGCCGTACGCAGCTGCTCTGCGGCGACCTTTTCGGTCTCAACAACTTCACCGATAATCACCGAACGGCTTCCGTCGGCGGCAATATGGTCGGCTTCCAGTATGGCGTGAGGCCAAAAGTGCACCAACCCCTTGGCGGCAATCAACCCCAATAAGCCAACCACCATCACCAGGCTAATGGCTACCGCACCGGCATTCAGCCAAACCCAAGGATCACCCTTCTGTGTCCATTTTTTTAAGGAAACTCGCATTGTAATCTCTTCTCTCCCATCTCTATTGCTAGAGGCGTTCATCTGCTTTGGCAACGCGCAACGTGGCCGGCGCTGCCATACCTTAAAATATTAAATAACGCTGTACTTATTTCGAAGCCGCTGTCTGACATACTCCGCCAATGTGTTCACTACAAAGGTAAAGAGGAACAAGACAAACGCCGCCAAAAACAGGATTCGATAATGAGAACTGCCCACTTCCGACTCCGGCATTTCAACCGCAATATTGGCTGAAAGTGTTCTCATGCCTTCAAATATGTTCACATCCATTATCGGTGTGTTACCGGTCGCCATCAGCACGATCATGGTTTCACCAACCGCGCGCCCCATACCAATCATTACCGCCGAGAATATACCCGGGCTGGCGGTAGGCAATACCACTCGAATCATGGTCTGCCACGGTGTTGCACCCAGCGCCAATGAGCCGTAACTCAAATGCTTGGGTACACTGAAAATAGCATCTTCGGTGATCGAGAAAATGGTCGGTATGACCGCAAAGCCCATGGCCGCACCAACAACCAAGGCATTACGCTGATCAAAATCGATACCCAGATCATTGGTCAACCAGTGACGCATATCACCATCGAAAAACCAGAGTTCGATCACTGGGCTGATTTCAAAACAGAACCAGCTCACTAACGTTACCCATGGTAGTAACAACAGAGGGTCCCACCCATCGGGTATACGATGGCGTATCGATGCGGGCATATTGGCCCAGACAAAACCAAACAGCACGATAGATAACGGTGTAATCAATAGCCAGGTAAATACGCCCGGCAGGTGTGACTCCATAAATGGTGCGAAGAAAAGCCCGGCCAAAAAGCCTAGAATGACCGTCGGCAACGCTTCCATCAATTCAATAGCCGGCTTCACTTTGCGACGTAAACCCGGTGCCATAAAGTAGGCGGTATAAAGGGCACCACAAATAGCGAGAGGTGTTGCAATCAACATGGCATAGAAAGCGGCCTTCAAAGTACCAAAGGCAAGCGGCATTAAGCTGTATTTTGGCTCAAAGTCATTGTTGGCCGCAGAGGACTGCCATATGTAGTCAGGCTCCTGGTAACCTTCATACCAAACCTCTTCCCACAACGCCTGCCAGGAGACTTCCGGGTGTTCATTCTCGACACGCCATAACGCAAGTTGACCATTTCCATTTTCGAAGATCAGGAAGTTAGCCCGTGGCGCAATGACCAGCTGATTAACCTCACCCTCTGTCACCTTCTCATTAATCAGCATACGATGGGCGGTTGAGTTAAAGATGGTTACGTATCCCTCGGCATCACCAACTATAAATCCTTTTCGACGATGTTCCGGTGCAATACCGTTAATAGCGGCTTTACCATGTTCAAACTGACGAACCCGCTCCAAGGTAAACTCATTATTGTCATCTCGAACCATAAACCACTGAGAGACACTGCCACTTGAGTCGGCTACCAGCAACGAAATACCGCCTAATAGCAACTCCAGTGAGGTTATCTGATGGTTTCCTTTGGTTAAATCCACACGACTGTTAAGCACCGGGCTTTCATGGTCTTGCAGATCATAGACATCAACTTTGCCTCTCGATGTTGCCAAATAGAGCCAGCGCTGGTCAGGACCAACCTGCATGTCAACCACATTGCCATTCAGTGTCGGCATAGTCACATCCGAGGCTTCCAGTGTGATCTCGCCGCTTAAAAAGTCCTCTTCTTTGGCGAAGTAGCTAGAAAATAGGGCGTTTTCACTATTAACCCCAACAACAAACAGGGCGGACTCTGAGTCACGCAATGCGATGTTTTTAATGACTCCGCCACTCGTGTCCAGTGCAACCGGCTCATCACCATAAGGATATTCAAGCTGAGGAGTGATGACTCGCACATCGTCAGGGAAGGTCATCTTGTAGCTGTGTTTAAATATGATGGCTGACCCATCGGACAAACCGGCAATAACCAGACTGCTCGCCGTACCTGCCTCTGAAAAGCTGGTAACGGTCACGCCTGGAGGTATTGGCAAGGCATGCTCCGAAACAACGGTACCATCCTGCACATTAAAAAATATCACCTGTCCGTTTTCGGTGACTCTGATCGCTTTTTCTGCCTGCTCTTCCATGGCCATATAGACAGTCTTGGTCTCATCACCGCCTGGAATCGAGTATTCAACAACCTGACTCATGTGAGCTGGCTGGAATAACGGCATTACTTCATAGAGCAGATAGAAGAAGATCAAGGTAATAGCGACAATAACACTAATCCCCCCCATGCCGATTGAAATCTCGGCAACCTTGTCTTTTAGTGCACGAAGTTTGCGATAGCGTAGCAGCTGCGGCGTCTCGAAGTTGACATCTGGAGCCTGTATAACCGTTTGATCATTCATTTCTAATTCAGTCCAAAAGCATGATCCAATATTGATGGGTGCAGAATAGTGTTGAAATATGACAGTTATGTTACAGGGATGTCATATTTGGTGTCATATTTGAAATAATGACGACCTTAGACAAGCGAACAGAGGGGCAGCATGCCCTAACGAGGAAAGTAGGATATTAATATAACGAGGAAAACCTCGCACAGTCTGTGCGAGGTTTATTTATAGCGGCTAGAGATTAAATTACTTAAGACCCAACTCTGCCAGACTCTTTTCAGCAACCTTGGCTGGCAGTGGCACATAGCCATCTTTTACAACCACTTCCTGGCCTTGCTTAGACAGTACTGACTTGATGAACTCACCCTCCAGAGGAGAGAGTGGCTTGTTAGGTGCCTTGTTTATGTATACGTACAAGAAGCGAGACAGTGGGTACTTACCTGTCACTGCATTTTCCGGTGTCGCATCTACGAATGGCTGACCTGGCTTTTTAGCGAGAGGAACCGCACGCACGCTCGCAGTCTTGTAACCGATACCTGAGTAACCGATACCATTGATAGACTCAGACACACCCTGTACAACAGACGCTGAACCTGGCTGCTCGTTTACGTTGCTTTTATAGTCACCTTTACAAAGTGCTTTCTTCTTGAAGTAACCATAAGTACCCGATACAGAGTTACGACCAAACAGCTGAACACCGCTGCTAGCCAGGCTACCACTGATACCCAGATCACTCCACTTGGCGATATCGCCTTCGAAACCACACTTGCGGGTTACCGAGAAAATCGCATCAACCTGTGAAATGGTCAGACCTTCAATCGGGTTGTCTTTGTTGACAAATACAGCCAGTGCATCGATCGCGACAGGAATAGCGGTTGGCTTGTAACCAAACTTCTTCTCAAATGCTTCAATTTCTTTATCCTTCATTTTGCGGCTCATTGGGCCAACATTAGAAGTACCTTCAGTCAACGCTGGAGGGGCCGTTGAAGAACCTGCTGCCTGAATCTGTACATTAACGTTAGGGTAGTTACGCTTAAAGTCTTCTGCCCACAGAGTCATCAAGTTGGCTAGCGTGTCAGAACCTACGCTAGACAGGTTACCCGATACACCACTCGCTTTGGTATAAGTAGCCAGATTCTC
>JBFKTM010000217.1:0-5787 GCA_041636295.1 Oleiphilaceae bacterium | reverse complement strand
TGGATGCACCTTGTAATTTTGCAATAAAGGCTTTTTGCATCTCCATTGCCATAGCACGCTCTTCTTCTGTCATTTGTCTCTGAGGAGGGGATTGGCAACCAGATAAGAGAATACCGCCAATTAGCAGGCCTGTTAAGCCTTTCCATATCGTTGTCATTTCAAGTTCCTTTTAAGTTGATTAAAATAATTTCCTTTAGTGCAAATACGGCTGGTGTGATGTGTGTCTTTATAGAAAACTGAATTCTCACTTGCTATCGCGCCATCAATTGAGGCGTGTTGGAGACCCAGATTGCTTTCGGCTCCAGCATATTTAGCTTTTTGAGTAAATTGCTAGAATCTCCCCCGTATAGAGCTGGTAAGAAATGGTTACAATCTGTAACAGTATACTGTCGCAGTAAACTGATGATAGTTGGGGGAGATAGAAGTGTGATATTTATCTCACTAGAGTTCAGTATCATCCATATTACTGACTACGCTTTTTAGTCTTTTTAACTTTCGACTTGGCCTTATTCGCCGGTTTTTTCTTTTTCTTGGTGCCTGCCGCTTTACCTGACGCCTTCAGTTTCTTTGGCCCCTTATACTCGCCGGCAAGCTCCTTGATGACCTTACGCTGAAACTTGATTTTCAGGTAACGCTCAATGGAGGACATCAGATTCCATTCGTATTGGGATATCAGTGAAATCGACTGCCCTTCTTCCCCGGCACGGCCGGTTCGCCCGATACGATGCACATAGTCGTCGCCTTTGCGGGGCATATCAAAGTTGATGATCAGGTCGATGCCTTTGACATCCAGGCCTCGCGCGGCAATATCCGTCGCCACTAATATGTTGGTCTTTCCGGTGCGGAATGCTTCGACGGTGGCTAGACGGCCTTTTTGTTGAATATCACCGTGAAGCTGTGCCGCCTTGTGTTTATGGTATCGCAACAGACCATCGAGACGGCTGGCCTGGGCTTTGGCGTTGGTAAATACGATGGCCTTTTCGTAGGTTTCGTGGTCAAGCAGCCAGCGCAGTAGTTTCTCTTTATGGTCGTCATCGTCGGCCAGCACAATCTGCTGAAGAATGTTGTTGTGTTGTTCGCGATGATGATCGACCAAGACCGACTCCGGCTCAACCAGCACCTTTTCTGCCAATCGCCGAATGGCACTGGGCAGGGTGGCTGAGAACATAAGAGTCTGGCGCTCTGGTGGGCACTGGCTGATGATGTTCAGCACACTATCTTGAAACCCCATGTCTAACATGCGGTCGGCTTCGTCGAGAATCAGCACGTCGAGTTGAGACAGGTCGGGGTTGCCGTTTTCCAGGTGTTCCAACAGTCGCCCTGGGGTCGCAACGATGAGGTCGGGTATTGCCACCAGTGCTTTTTCCTGAGCCTTAAAGTCCTTACCACCGGTAATGCCGATCGTTTTAAGCTCGGTAAATTGTGCTAGCTTCTCACACTCGCTAACAATCTGATCGGCCAGCTCGCGTACTGGAACCAGTACCAAAGCGCGTACTGCTTTTGAAGCGGGCTCCTGAGCCAATAGCTTATGCAGCGTTGGAAGAAGAAATGCGGCTGTTTTACCGCTGCCGGTGGCAGCACTGACTAGCAGGTCTTTGTTGTCCAGGGCGACCGGGATCGCTTTTTCCTGGGCCGGTGTTGCGGCATCAAATCCCAGCGCCTGGGTCGCTTTGATCAGCAGTGGGTTGAGCGGTAAGTCAGTTAGCATATTCTTTTTCCAAGCTAATAAAGCAAATTATGAAACAGAGGTTTTCGGTAGCCGGTCCAGCGCCGCATCAATGGCGTCTTGCGGGTAGTCGTAATCTTCCAGCTGATGCGAGAAGTATTTATCATAGGCCACCATATCAAAATGGCCATGCCCTGACAGATTGAAGAACAGGGTTTTTGCTTCACCGGATGCCTTGCAACGCAAGGCTTCATCAATGACCGCCCGAATTGCATGGTTAGACTCGGGGGCAGGAATGATGGCTTCCGCACGTGCAAATTGAACTCCGGCATCGAATGTCGCGATCTGGGGGACGGATACCGCCTCAATCAACCCTTCATGATACATCTGTGACACCAGCGAAGAGGCACCATGGTAGCGTAAACCGCCCGCATGAATGCCCGGTGGCATAAAGTCGTGCCCGAGAGTATACATCAAAGTCATCGGTGTGAGTCCTTCGGTGTCACCAAAATCATAGGCGTAATGGCCTTTAGTGAGTGTGGGGCAGGAAGATGGCTCCACTGCAACCAGACGCACGGGCTTGCCGCCCGCTGCCACATCGGCAAAGAAGGGGAAGGCCGCGCCGCCGAAGTTGGAGCCACCACCGCAAGGGGCAAAGATCATATCCGGGTAGTCGCCGACTTTTTCGAACTGTTTTTTCGCCTCCAATCCAATCACGGTCTGATGCAGTAGTACGTGGTTCAGTACCGAGCCCAGTGAGTATTTGGTATCGTCACGGGAGGCCGCCTCTTCTACCGCCTCTGAGATGGCAATCCCCAGTGACCCCTGGTTGTTTGGGTCTTGGGCCAGTATTTTTCGTCCGCTCTCGGTCAGGTTGGTCGGGCTGGCCAACACTTCCCCTCCCCAGGTCTGCATCATCGAACGGCGAAACGGCTTCTGATCGAAGCTCACTTTCACCATATAGATACGCACATCGATGCCGAACATATTGCCGGCCAACGAGAGAGATGAGCCCCACTGCCCGGCACCGGTTTCAGTGGTCAGGCGCTTAATGCCCGCCTGCTGGTTGTAGTAGGCTTGAGCAATGGCCGAATTGAGTTTGTGAGAACCGGCGGGGCTTGAGCCTTCATATTTGTAATAGATCTTGGCTGGCGTACCTAACGCCTCTTCCAGTCGATGGGCCCGATACAGCGGGCTGGGGCGCCACTGCTGGTAGAGCTCCCGCACCTTGTCAGGAATATCAATCCAGCGTTGAGTGGACACCTCTTGTTCGATGATATTGTCGGGGAAAATGGCTTGCATGCCCGATGGGGCCAGCAGTTTTCCATCGGGGCCAAGTAGCGGCGCAGGGGCATTAGGCAGGTCAGCGACCACGTTGTACCACTGCTTGGGGATTTCATTTTCATCGAGAAGTATTTTGGTTTGTGTCATGAGGTTGCCTATCGACTGAATGTGTTATGTCTAACAGTTTTAAAGTTATAACTTTGCATACTATAAGAGGGTTTTGGCGTGGATCAATTGACGGTTATCAGAAAGAAGCCTTTTAACTGGGTGGCTGTCGTGTCAGGACAATTGTTGTGGGTTTTGAGGTCAAGACAAATCACCTGTTGGTGTGAGAGGGTTTTAATAGGTGAAAGGTGAAAGGTGAAAGGTAAAAGGTAGAAGGTAAAAGTGAAAGAGGCATTGGGATGAAGGTGTATGATTTTGTTATCGTCGGTTCCGGGGCTGCTGGGAGCGTGATGGCCTATTATTTGGCTCGCGAAGGGGCTAGCGTGCTCTTGCTGGAAGCCGGCAAGCAGTATGATGCGGGGAGCTTTCCCGACGATGAAATTCATGCCAATGCCCAGATGTACTGGAATGGCGGGATGGACCCGAATGATGATGCCAGCCTGGTGTTTTTAAGAGGTAAAGCGCTGGGTGGTGGAACCGTGGTTAATCAGGCATTGCTTGATCGCTTTGATGATGTGGTGTTTGATGAGTGGCGGAGCCACACCGGGGTACCCTTCTTTTCAGAAGTGGAGATGGATCGTCACTATACTGAGATCGAACAGCATCTTCATCTGCATACCATTGAGCGTTCGGAATGGAATCGTAATGCTGAACTCTATGTCGAGATGTTTGAAAAACAGGGCTATGGTTGGGCCAAACTGCGTCGTGGTCAGCGTGATTGTGCTGTCGACAAAGGGAATGACTGCATTACCTGCCTTGGCGGTTGTCGACGAGATTCCAAGCAGAGCATGTTAGTGACGTTTCTACCCAAGGCATTGCAACAGGGTTTACAGATAAAAACGGAGTTTGTCGCGCAGCAGGTGGTTCATGGCCGTAATCTGGTAACGGTCTACGGTAAAGAGCGGGGCCAGGCCACGGTGGTTTATGGTCGCAAATGTATTGTGGCTTCGGGGGCGTTGGGTACTACTGAGCTGCTACTGCGATCTGGATTTAAAGATAGACTACCGTTATTGGGCGAGGGGCTGCATAGCCATCCGCAGTGGATGAATATTGCGTTTTTCGAGGAGCCGGTGGATGCCCACAAAGGCAGTTTGCAAGCGGTGAAGTCTGATGACGAGCGGTTCCGGCGTCAGGGCTTTAAGTTGGAGAACGTATTTGCCGGCCCCATTGCGATATCGATGCTAAATAATGTCCACGGTGAAGCACTGCAACGCTTCATGGCGAAATACCGTTATATGGCCAGCCTTGAAGTCTGTATACGTGATGCCAGTTCGGGGCGTGTCTACCTTGATCGAACCGGGCGCATGCGGGTGGATAAGCCGCTACGTGAGGAAGATGTGAAGCGGGGGATGGCCGGTATCGAGGTGGTGAACGCACTGTATTACAGTATCGGAGCAACCGAGGTGTTGAATTCGCCGTTTAATTTCTCGCTACATGTTCAGGGTGGTTGTGTCATCGGTCAAGGGGCTGCTAACTCGGTGGTGAATGAACAGTTTCAGGTGCATGGTTACGACAACCTCTATATTAGCGATATCTCAACGTTTGCCCGGCCGCCGGGTATGAACCCGTCACTCACGGTGATGGCACAGAGCCATCGTGCCAGTGAACAGATTTTGGCTGAGTTTGGTGTCCGACAGGGGCCTGTAAGCACCAGCGGTGTCGCCAGTCAGACCATACAACAGCCCTCATCGGCTAAGGAACTGGTATGAACATTATCTTCAGCCCTCGACAGATGAAGACCTGGAATCGAATTGGCGACCTTTATTGCCCTGCATGTGACGGGTTACCCCGCTTTTCAGCGACGGGATGTGTGGAACAAATCGATGCAGTACTAGCGGCAGCTCCAGAACAGGATATTCATGATCTCAAATGGCTATTGGTGTTGCTGGGGCTACTGCCCACTGCATTTTTACGACTGCTGATTGGCTGGCTTGACCAAAGCGAGCGCTTCCCAAACAGTATCGCCAAGTGGATGCGATTAGTCAGGCTGGCACTGAAAGGCCCGGTGGTATCGGTGTACTATGGCAATCTGCATCGAATGGGGTATCAAGGTGTGACGGTCCATCAACGGTTAGGGTATGACGCACACTGTGAACCGGATGCTCCCGCATCAATGGTTCGCCACTATGAGACGGAGCTGCACTCATGAGTCGTCCGCTTTTTGAGGTCTACCCTCGGCTGGCATCGAAAATCCCCTATCTGCCTTTAGCGGATCTACCGACGCCGGTAGCGTCGTTATCAATGCTGTCACCTAATCTATGGGTGAAGCGGGATGATCAAACCAGTGGGTTGTATGGGGGGAATAAGGTTCGCAAGCTGGAGATTATCCTGGCGAAAATGAAGCAGAACAACCAGCAGCGATTAGTAACATTCGGTGCGACAGGCACCAATCACGGTGTGGCCACCTCGCTGTTTTGTCAGCAACAGGGGATCGATTGTTCGGTCCTGCTGTTTGATCAGCCGGTAACGAGCACGGTAAAGCAGAACCTCCGTTTGATGCATCGATTTGGCGCCTCACTCAAATACTGCGGCAGCCTCTGGCGTACGGTACTTGCCTTTTATCTAGGGGCACGATTGAGAAACAGCGGCGCGTTTTTTCTGTTCGCCGGTGGCTCCAATATAGAGGGCTGCATTGGCTTTGTGAATGCCGCTTTTGAGCTTAAGCAACAGAT
>JBFKTM010000216.1:0-5791 GCA_041636295.1 Oleiphilaceae bacterium | reverse complement strand
GGTGAGGCCGTTCTACTGGTTTTTCGGTTTCCATTAAAATCATGATGCAGCGTAAGTACTCTCACTTGGTCTGACTTCGGTCAAGGGCTTACCGACTGCTTCGAGGTATGGTTAGCAAACTGTGAAGATTATTAGAATCTGAATTTTGTTTGTGCATCACCCGTAGGCCACTTTATGAATGCTTTTGAAAAGTTAGATAACCCGACAGATGAACTGTTTTACCAACCGCAAGGGAATGAAGAGGCCCTGTTCGAGCATGCTTTCAATCATCAATTGCCGGTACTGATAAAAGGGCCGACTGGCTGTGGTAAAACACGCTTTATTGCCCACATGGCAGAAAAGTTAGGCCGACCCATTTACACTGTATCATGTCATGACGACCTAACGGCTGCAGACTTGGTGGGGCGTCATTTGATCGGCAAGGATGGTACCTTTTGGCAAGATGGTCCGCTAACGCGTGCTGTCCGTGAAGGCGCTATCTGTTATCTCGACGAGGTTATTGAGGCGCGCAAGGATACCACGGTTGTATTGCACCCCTTAGCGGATGATCGCCGTGTTTTACCTATTGAACGAACTGGAGAGTACTTGGAAGCAGCGCCTGGCTTTATGCTGGTTGTTTCCTATAATCCAGGGTACCAGAACCTTTTGAAAGGGATGAAGCCCAGCACCCGACAACGCTTTGTCGCGCTGCGGTTTGATTACCCGGATGAAGCGGCTGAAACGGCTATCGTAGCCAAAGAGAGCGGTATTGAAGAGAGTAAGGCGCGGGTGCTGGTGAAACTGGCAAACAGTTTGAGAAACCTGAAAGATCATGATCTGGAAGAAGCGGCCTCTACGCGATTAATTATTTATGCCGCCAAGTTGATTAAGAGCGGAATAGCGCCATTGGAGGCCTGTCGTATCACAATGGCTGAACCGCTGTCTGATGATGAGGCGACTGTAAAGGCATTAACCGAGGTGATATATGCCATCTTTGGGGGCGAGGAAGCCTAGCTTACCCTATGGGGCAAGCGACAAATCTGACCAACAAGCCTTGGCTCAAAAAGCTGAGGCGTGGTATCTCTGCAATTTATTGGTTCTTCCCGGGATATCCTTTCTGTTCTTGCTCCGGCTGTTCTTGAGGCACGGCCGCGAAGACGTATCGCTGCTGTCAACCAATCACATTCGACAGACTTTCTTTATGTCCATTTTAGGCGGCGGGCTAGTATTTGTAGGTTGCGCGACCCTCTACTGGCTTCTAGGTAATACCCCGAATGGCTGGATGTGGATCATCATGTACTTCACTATTGTACATACCAGTTTTGTTATGTGGGGTATTCTTGGTCTGGCCTTTGCGCTGGCTAATAAGCCGATATTGTTTCCCAAATTTTAGGAAAGCCGTCGCCCTCCGGCTCGTCCGGAGGGCCCACAATTCTATTGCTTAATATGGATTCCAGCTTGCGCTGGAATGACGTGAGGAGTGTCTATCTTACGTTGTTGCCTGAGCTTTACGCAGCCAGCTTACGTTGCTTTTTCTTCTTGATTGAGTAGACCTTGCTTGCCTTGATCGCATATCGCTCTAACCCTGCGATATGGCTCTTACCAAAGTAGCTCTTCCAGTCAATCAGTCGTGCATCTACCGCGAATTCGCCATCTAATGGTTCACCCAGCTCTTCTGCCAATGCCAGCAGTTTACCGTTATGGAAACGATATTTGGGGAAACCATAAAAGGAGAACGTGGTTGATAACGTTAATGCGGTATCAATGTTTTTGAGAATTTCGTTCTTGGCTTCGGCTTTGCCCAAAAATGATTTCACATCATGTAGTGCTCCCAAGGGTAATTTCACCGCTTTCATTGCGGTTTCAAAGACTGATTTGGAAACAAAGGTAAAGTTCTTCGCCGGTTTTTTATTCTTGAATAGCTTGGGGTAAGCGGTGTGATTTTCCAGTGACTCTTTGACCATTATTTTCTTTAGCTCATTAATGGTAATCGGGTTGGAACCACTGCTGCAGCATTGATAGATATTGGTCTCGCCGGGCGATACAAATACCTTCGCCATAGAAAGGATAATACCGTTGGCGACCAAGTCGGCCGGAATAATATCCATCACAGCTTTCGGGTCAGCCGGGAAGTAAGCAATTTTCCCTCGGGCGTAGGCAAAGATGATGGCGTCTGCGACTTTTATACCTTCGATCCAGCCTGGTGCAGGCCCCTGTAAGGTGCTCTCAATGATGGAAGGACGAACAATAGATAGCGTTTTGCCATCAAGCTTCTCGATTAACAGCTGCTCACCCATCCACTTAGTAAAGGTGTAGGTGTCATTCCAACCATAACGATTTGCTTCTTTAATCCCTAAATCAACCAACGCCTTGGTCTGCTGTTCGGCATTGTCAGAGGGACGTTGGATGTTGTTGATCTTGTCTTTCAGCAGTTGCACCAGGTCGCCAATCAGATACTGACCTTTTTCATTGCGAGGTATGGACTTACCAAAGGGGGCCTTTGTCTCTTCGTAAATATGACCTTCATTGAAGCCGTGCACGTAGCAGGTTGAAACCTGAACGACTGGAATATCCCCGCCTAATTTCGACAGTTCAACAATGTTGTTAAGACAAAGCGTATTTATTTTCAAAGCCTTATCGAGCGCTTCACGAAAATTAACACTTGCTGCAGAGTTTACAATTAGGTCTACTTTTTTAGCCAGGGCTTGGAAGGCCGCAGTGCTAAGACCAAGCTGAGGCTCGGTTAATTCGCCAGTGACCACATTTAATTTGTCTTCACAAAAGGCGTCAAATGCGTCGATGTTATTGGCTTTAAGATGGTCGAAAACAGATGAGGTCAGAATTTCTTCGTCAAATCGCTCTCTTCCATTTTTATATTTTGAGCTGCCTCTGACTAGAACGTGCACGCCGCCCACGTCAGGGACTGATCTTATTATTTTTTCTAGTAATACCTTGCCCAAAAAACCAGTACATCCAGTAATAAGAATGTGCTTTCCTTTCAGCTGTTCTTTAACCACTGAGTTTTTTGTAATTTTCATAGCGTTCCTGCTGTATTGAGTTAAGTTGATAGTGCCTCATCGAGAAACTCTATTAAGATTCCATAATCAATAGAGAGTTCGAATTACCCATAGTTAATTGGTTACACAAATTTACACGCTTATTTTTAAATACGCATGAAAAGCGTGTAAAAACAGGAGCTATTTCTCACTTATGGTTAAATAAATGTGATCTAGTTCGCATCAAATATTGCGATTAGAGTATATGCACTAAAGAAACGAAAGCGTGTTGTTTTTCGAACATGAAAGCGAAACTGTTATGTTGAAAAAGGGGGGGGCTAGCGCCAAATATTAATAAAAATACGCTGTTTGGGGGGAGCTTTATTACCAATTTTTGTGGGTAGGAACTCACCCTGTTGACCTCCAAAATTTGACCCGGTAGGTAAAGGGTAGGATGCCCTCAGTGAGAGCAGGCGCTCAATACGTTCTTCGGTCTGGGGATGGCTACGAAGCAACGATGGGTTTGGGTTGCGATAGCCTTGGTTAAACAGCTTTAACCAGTAATTAAGGGCTGGCTGTTCCATTTTATACAAAGCAGATGCTAGCCCTTCAGGGTCACCCGTTAGTTGAGCAGCCTCCATATCGGCTGAAAACTCCCTGGTTCTTGACAGCGCCATTTGCAAGAATGCGCTGAGCGTAGGGGCGATAAACAGTAGCAAAATGGCCAATAGCGAAATAGATACGATACCAAGCAGCATAAACGGTATCGCAATCAATGCGAGCACTACTCCCAGAAGAGACATTAAATGGGTTAATCGGCTCACCAGATCGGCCAGCCCCATCAGTCTCATATCATTGTGGGCAATGTGAGACGTTTCGTGAGCCAATACACCGGTTATCTCCCTCAAATTTAAACGGTTTATCAGGCCATTGGTGATCGCTATAGCCGGTTCTTCTGGATCTCCTACGGCAAATGCGTTCAGAGTATTACTCGGTAGCCAATAGATTTCTGGTATTGCTTTAAGGCCGGCATCATGACTCAATTGGTTAACAATGTAGTGGAGTTGACGGGCGTTCTGTGGGGTAAGTTTCTCGGCCTGATAGAGGCGAAGAATAAGTTGGGGTGAAATTCGGGGCGTGACAATTAAGGCCGTCGCGACGCCCAAAAAGACGGATAACCCAACCCCGTTGCCAAAGAGTAGCTCTGCCGATAAGGATAATATCAGTGCCATGCCGGCAATCAGCAGTACAGACTGAATTATGTTGATGGTTTTTCGTTTAGTTAATACCGATTGATTAAGCACAGCGGCACAACCTCTATCTGTTTTGCTTTCTTTTAACTATCAATAGATAAAGCTTAGCATTTAATAGTAGGGGAGGCTGTGTTTACACGACGAGTTGCTGCATGCGCAACACTTAACTGTGTGCGCTGCAGCATACTGGCTATTTAGTGGCTGGTGCCACTGGCGTACGTGGTTTTGTTGTGTACGTTGTATTTGCCTGAAGGCTTCTTCATAGGTAGTCGTTTAACTTCTTCCAGAGTGTCGGCATTGTAGACAATTAATGCACCGTCCTCATCCCAAATGCTCATTAAGGCATGGCCACCATTCTTGGTGAATTCGATATGAGCGGCGGTTTTCCCTGGCATGGGCTGCAGTGTTTTTTCTATCTCCAGGGTCTCTTTGTTGATGACATGCATCAGATCTTTGTTTGGGCCAAAGAACACGTCAACCCAGGCGTACTTAGAGTTTTCATGACTTCGCATAAAAAAGCCGGGCCCCTGGGTCTTGATGCGTTTAATGACCTGCCAGTTACTCATATCAATGATGGAAACCTGCCCATCTTTCAGGTTAGGAGTCGCCAGAACGGTTCGTCCCTGATACTCCCAGGTGATGCCTGAACCCAAGTGAGGCATGCCTGCCAGGTCGATAGTTTCAATTTTCTTGCCAAGGTCTAGATCGATAACCTGGCCATCTTGTGAGTCTCGTGAAGCGCCGATCAGGTGCTTGTAAGACTGGTCGAAGAAAAAGTCATCCAGATAGTCATCTACCGCAATCTTCCTGACACTGAGTTCTGGCTGGTCATAAGGAATTTCCCAGACCTCTTTAAGGTCTTTTAGTGCAGCGATAAAGCTGTTCCTTGGTGGCGCAGTGTAGACGGCGCTAACCCGCGAAGGGACACCTTGATCACTTTCGACATCAAATATTTTGATGGGTTTCAGGTCTTTGGTATCAAACAGTACTAGGGTCTGTGGCAGATAGTTGGCGACCATGGCGTACTTGCCGTCTTTGGATATGGCCAGGTTGCGGGTGTTAATCGCCGCACGCACTTCGGCGACAAACTCCATATTGTAGATATCGTATTTACTGACCCAGCCATCACGAGAAGCAAAATAGACATATCGGCCATCGGGTGAATACTTAGGGCCACCATGGAGGGCGAAGCGGGTTTTAAAGCGGTGGATCGGCTCGAAGCTGTCACCGTTTAATAGGGTCGCAGAGTGGTCACCCAGTTCTACCACAATAAACAGGTTTTTAAGATCAGCTTCAAACTTGGGTTTAGCCGGAAGTGAACCCTCTTCGTGGTAGATGACGTGAGAGTTGTTGATGTCATTTAGTGTCCATTCAGGCTGCACGTCTGGCTTGCTGTAAACATAATCTGCCAATGCACTGACTTGCTGGTCATTTAAGGTTTCCTTAAAGGCGGGCATTTGAGTAGCTGCCCGGCCGTTCTTTATTACCTGTTTGGCTTGTTTCTTTTTCAGTCGAGAAAGGTTTTCAGGTAGCAACGCAGGCCCCATAGCTCCGGTGCGGTTT
>JBFKTM010000215.1:0-5798 GCA_041636295.1 Oleiphilaceae bacterium | reverse complement strand
GGCGTTTATACAGGCACTATGCTGGGTAAACGGTGGGCCGAAAAACGCTTCACCATGCCTTATCTGCGAGAAGCTTTGTGGGATAAAGGGTATGCGGTTGATACGCTTGAAACCGCTACAGACTGGGATAATGTCGATAATCTGTTAAATAAGATTGAAGAAAATCTTCGAACAGTCATTAGTGACCAAAATGAGAAAGTACACGTCTTTACGCACCTCTCTCACTTCTATGGGCAAGGTTGCAGTATCTATACAACCTACGTATTCCGTACGGCAGATAGCTACGAGAAGACCCATGACTGGTGGAAAAAGCTAAAACACACCACTTCAGAAATAATCGTCAATAATCGTGGCACCATCAGTCATCAGCACGGTGTTGGCAAAGATCATGCGCCCTATATGCCGGTCGAGAAAGGAGAGTTGGGGATGTACGCTATCCGCACCCTCTGTGATGCTTTCGATCCTGAAAAAAGAATGAATCCTGGTACGTTACTGCTGGATTAAAACCGACCCAGCATAAAAACCGACTAAGAAATTAAACGTTTACTGGCTTATATCAGCTTGGAGCTGTCGGAGAAGATAATGACTGAAGCAGTATGGTCACCGGGATGGCGTGAACATCAAATAGACAAGTTGCGACTGCAGCCTGAAGAGAAACAGTGGGATTTGATCGTTATTGGTGGCGGTATCACCGGAGCGGGGGTTCTGCGAGAGGCTACGCGTCGAGGGCTTAAAGTTCTCCTGGTTGAGCAGAGGGATTTTGCCTGGGGCACCTCAAGTCGATCATCGAAAATGGTTCATGGTGGATTACGCTATCTAGGCTCTGGCCAGTTTGGTTTGACCCTCGACTCTGTGAAAGAACGTCAGCGTTTACTGGAAGAAGCTCCCGGATTAGTCGAGCCGCTTAACTTTCTGATGGGGCACTACAAAGGAGGCTTTCCGGGGCCCTTCATATTTAACGTGCTGTTAACCATCTATGACTGGATGGCGGGAAAACGTAACCATCGTTTTATAAAACGTGCGGTGTCTGACTTTGTGGCACCCGGCTTAAAAAATAAAGACCTGAAAGGGGCAACACAGTTCGCCGATGCGGTAACCGATGATGCTCGACTGGTTTTGCGTGTGCTGCACGAAGCCATCAATGAGGGCGGCGTAGCCTTAAATTATGTGAGCGCACAAGATACCGTGCGAGAAAATGGGCGCGTGAAGGGTGTGGTGCTGAAGGACGAATTAGGCGGCTCGACCTTTGAAGTCTATGCCAAGGCCGTGGTTAATGCATCGGGCGCATGGACTGATGAACTGCGTGCTCGAATGGGGGCAGATTCGGTCATTAGACCGCTGCGAGGCAGCCATTTGGTGGTGCCCTCCTGGCGATTGCCTGCGGCCTATTCGGTCAGTTTTTTTCATCCTAAAGATAAACGGCCTGTTTTTGCATTTCCTTGGGAAGGGGTCACGGTGATTGGTACCACTGATCTTGATCACCAGCAGGATATGAAAAAGGACGCCAGTATTACTCAGGAAGAAGTTGATTACCTGATTGAAGCAGTCAATGCCCAGTTTCCGGGGGCTCACATCGAGGAGTCTGACGTTATATCGTCCTATTCCGGTGTGCGGCCGGTGGTCGGTACCGGCTCGTTGAACCCTTCCAGTGAAAAACGTGAGCACTCCATTTGGGATGACCAAGGTCTCATTAGTGTAGCTGGCGGCAAGCTGACGACTTTTCGGTTGATTGCATTGGATGTTTTAAAGTCTGCCGCAGAGTACCTCCCTGAAAGCGAAGTAGGTCGAGAGGATACCTGTATTTTCAAGACAATCGATTCAGCCCTGAATAAAACGTCAGCAAATAATTCCGCGCTATCGAGTCATCAGATTAAACGTTTGGAAGGGCGTTATGGCCATGCTGCGGAGCAGATTACTCAACAATCTGAACCTGCAGAGTTAGTCTGTGTTGAATCGACTGAAACACTCTATGGTGAGCTTCGTTGGGCATTGGACAACGAAATTGTAGTACACCTTGAGGATTTGATGCTGCGTCGAACGCGGCTTGGTTTGTTATTAAAAAATGGCGGTGAAGTACTATTTGAAAGGTTGAAGCCGCTATGTCAACAATCGCTCGGCTGGAGCGATGAGCGCTGGGCGTCAGAGCTGCGCAACTATCAACGCCTGATCAATCAACACTACGCCTTACCAAAGCGAAGTCTGGCTGTGGAGTCATCATGAGCAAGCGTTATATTTTAACCATTGATAACGGGACTCAGAGTGTCAGGGCCCTGTTATTTGATGTTGACGGTAATCTGATTGGTAAAGGTAAGCAGGAGCTAGAGCCCTATTTCTCTGAAAAACCGGGATGGGCTGAACAACATCCGGAATATTACTGGAAATCACTGAAGATCGCCTGTGACAAACTTTGGGCTGATGTAGATATTGATCGCTCTTTAATAAAAGGGGTCTCAGTCACCACTCAGCGCGGCACAGTGATTAACCTAGATAGTGAGGGGAAGCCCCTTAGACCTGCAATAATCTGGCTGGATCAGCGCCATGCTGAAATTGAAGGGCCGGTTAAAGGCCGGTGGGGATTGCTGTTTAAAATAGCCAGAGTAGATGATGTAATCAAACGCTTTCGCGAAAAAGCACAGGCTATCTGGATAAAACAAAATCAGCCTGAAATTTGGGATAAAACCCATAAATATCTGCTGCTGTCAGGGTATTTAACCTATCAATTGACTGGGAATTATGTCGACTCTGTTGGCTGTCAGGTGGGTTATATCCCCTTTGATTATAAGAAGCTTCGCTGGGCAGGAAAGTCGGACTGGCGTTGGGATATTTTGCCATTGACGCGTGAAATGTTGCCTGATCTGGTACAGCCGGGTGAGTCCATGGGAAGCATTACAGCTCAGGCTGCGGCACACACGGGGATTCCAGAAGGCACGCCGGTTATTGCATCAGCATCTGATAAAGCCTGTGAGATTATTGGGTCGGGTGGTAATGCCCCTCATATTGGTTGTATGAGTTATGGTACGACGGCGACCATCAATGCGACTAATACGCGCTATATTGAACCCATTCCCTACATGCCTCCTTATCCCTCGGCGATTCCAAAATCGTTTTGCTCTGAGATTATGATCTATCGTGGCTTTTGGATGGTCAGTTGGTTCAAAAAGGAGTTTGGATTGAGGGAACAAAAAATTGCGGAAGAGCGAGGAATAGAGCCCGAACAGCTGTTTGATGAGCTGGTAAATCAAGTGCCTGCCGGCTCTATGGGGCTGATGCTTCAACCTTATTGGTCTCCTGGCGTTCGTGACCCGGGGCCGGAAGCAAAAGGAGGGATTATCGGGTTTGGTGATGTTCATACGCGTGCGCATATCTATCGCGCCATACTTGAAGGTCTTGCCTATGCCTTGCGGGAGGGTAAAGAGAGAATTGAAAAGCGTAGCGGTCAGAAGATAACTAAGCTGCGCGTTGCCGGGGGCGGGTCTCAAAGTGATGCCGCAATGCAGCTGACGGCGGATATTTTTGGTATTCCGGCGGAGCGTCCGCATACCTATGAAACATCCGGTTTGGGTGCAGCTATTGATGTGGCGGTGGGGCTGGGCATCTACCCCGATTTTGATGTGGCGGTTGAAAAAATGACGAGAGTAGGGAAGGTGTTTGAGCCAGACCCTGAAACATCCAGAAAATACGATCGTCTGTACCGCGAAGTCTATCTGAAAATGTATAAGCAGCTTCAACCGCTATATCGCTCAATCCGCGATATTACCGGTTATCCTAGTTAATGGGCAGCAGACAAGGTGTCTAAAGGTGAGGTTGAGTACAACGATATGGTGATTCACGGTTTTGGTGTTGATTTGCTGGCTAACAGCCATAAAAAAAGCGGGGACTAATGTCACCCGCTTAAGAGAATATGAAAGGCATGAAAACAAAAAACTTTTGGATTGTAGCTTCACCGAAGTGACCCATAAAAACAGCGGAGGTACTGCTTAACCCTCCGCTTATGGGGGATACTACTCAAATCCACAATTTAAGAATAAGGCGGATTGGTGGAAAGTTCTATGAGTAAAGGGTAAGGGTTTGTTAGTCTATGTGACAAATATGCAGGATGGTGTAATGGGGCGATATTGAATGCGTGGTAGCGTCAAAATGGATTTTTGTAAATCGTTTTAAACTTTGTTCAACGTAATGGGGTTACCATCCATGTTTAGCAGAGACCCACCTCATCATCTCTTTATCATGATGGCAAATATGGTTAACTATCCAGCGCCTTAAAAATGCCACTAACTCTTCGCTGGATAGCGTTTTACCAGACTCATAATCATCGCGAAAATTGAGGAGTTGATCTACAAACTTACGGTGCAGCAATTTATGTTCATAAGTCGCAGGGTAGCCCGCTCTCTCAAATAGTTCTTCTTCATAGCTAAAATGATAAATCGTGTAATTAGAGAGAGTTTAAAAGCTGCAAGACTGCATCTCTGTAATTCTTTTCAGAATACAATGAGAACTCATTAATAATATAAATGAGTCTCTTGTGCTGATCGTCCAAATCTTCAGAGCCAGCGCTATACTCATTTTTCCAAGTCAGTTCTAACGTAGTCAAGTAATCTCCAGCGCGCGAAATATTGTCATAAAACAATGACTATGCAAGTTTAGTATAGCGTCAGGCTTTGCTATCTCTTTGATAGATAGAAATCAATTAGATGGGGGGCGCAATGATCACATATTCTGGCGTTTTCAACCGTGCATATTGTGTCAAGTAGCTATCAGAGTGATAAATGAGCAGGTTATAAATAAGAAAGGCGAGGTGCCAAAAGCACTTCGCCTGAAAATACATCAAAAAACAAGAAAGGCATGAAACTTAAATCTTTCGGGTTTGGTGCTCATAAAAACAGCGGAGGACTTCATGACTCTCCGCTTACGAGGATACTACTCAAATCCACAATTTAAGAATAATGGTTGATGAGCAATCTATCTATGAGTGATTGGTAAATGTCTGTTCTGATAGGTAAAGGTGTGTAACGACGTGTTAAGAGGCTGGCGTGAGAATCAGGTCAGCCTCATACTGTTTTGATGAGTTACGCCTTTTCTTCTGCAGCACTTTTCCAGCGATGGATTGAAATCGTGCCGGTATCATAGGAGTAGGGGAGTTTGTTTAGCGCGGTTCTCTCAACTTCTTGCAGCTTGGGCGGCGTTTGATCGCTTCCAACAGCGCATACGCTGGTTCCCGCCTGCACTGAAACAAAGCCTGCGGTGGTCTTAAACGCCTTCAGGTTGATACCGTCATGTATTCGTCGATAACAGCTAGATGTGCAGTGATCAATACTGTTGAAGTGAGCGATAATGGCAAACTGGCCTTCACAGACTCGGCATACGGTGTCCATAGGTCGAATGAGGTGACGTAAGCGACGTGCGATGCCGAGCATAATCTCTTCTTGTACGACATGGTTGTAGCTACTTTTGATCTGATGCCAGTTTTTGATGCCAAGTAGTAGATAACTGGTTGCTCCCCCCCGTGATTCGGCGTGAACCAGATTGCCTGCCAGTTTTTGCTGGGCATATTTCTGGTTACCTAACCCCGTTTGGAGGTCGATAACATTTCTGGCTTCCAGCTCGCGATTATTGTCAACTAACAGCTGATTCGCTACCAGCAGGGCATTTTGCAGATCGGCGATGCGATCTGCGGCATAAATGCGAGGGAGTAGCTGTTTGTTCATATCAGACTTGTAGATGAAGTCATCGACACCTCTATCGAATGCTTCTGCTAAAGCGTCAACGCCTTCTTTGGCGGTTAACAATATAATATATGT